>NZ_JAPFCE010000029.1:0-62397 GCF_026240895.1 Pseudomonas sp. DCB_AW | reverse complement strand
GGCAAACAACCAGCGCATGAAGCAGCACCTGCAGGCTTAAGTAGTGGGCGAGACGTTCATCGGCGGCAGGTACTCATGGCCTATGGGGTAGTGCTGCCCGATGCGGTCGCGATAGTAGCATTCTAGTGTGCGTGTGACGGTGCGGAAAGCCAGCTCGTCCCACGGTATCTCATGTTGTTCGAACAATCGCACCTCCAGGCTCTCGATGCCCACATCAAAGCTTTGGTCGGCCAGTTCCGCGCGGAAGAACACGTGTACCTGGTTGATGTGCGGCAGGTCGAACAACTGGTACAGGGCCATGGGCCCTACCTGGGCGCAGGCCTCCTCGACGGTTTCGCGACGGGCGGCCTGGTCGAGGGTTTCGCCGTTTTCCATGAACCCGGCGGGCAGGGTCCAGTAGCCGCGGCGTGGCTCGATGGCGCGCCGGCACAGCAGCACCTGGCTACCCCAGGTGGGCAGCACACCCGCGACGATGTTGGGGTTCTGGTAGTGAACGGTCTGGCAATACTCGCAGACATACCGCAGGCGGCTGTCGCCCTCGGGGATCCGCTGAACGACCGGTTGGCCGCATGCGCTGCAGAATTTCATGCTGTTCTTCCCTTTTGACTGGGCTATCTTGGCGCGCCGACGGGGCCGCCGCAAGCGCACGGGGCTTGGGTGCTTCGCGGCTTTGGTGCATCATGCAAGACAGGCCTTGGATACGAGAGTGCGCAATGCTGGACGAGCTTCTTCGCCGAATGAGCAACCATGAACCTGCATCACTGGAAACTGACCGACGGTTTCCCGAAGCGGCGGTACTCTTGCCCATTACCCGCAGCGAAGCGCCCGAACTGGTTTTGACCCTGCGCGCCAAGGGGCTGTCGACCCATGGTGGCGAAGTCGCCTTCCCCGGTGGCCGCCGCGACCCCGAAGACCCGGACCTGGTGTTTACCGCCTTGCGCGAGGCCGAAGAAGAAATCGGCCTGCCCCCTGGGCTGGTGGAAGTGATCGGCCCGCTGAGCCCACTGATTTCGCTGCATGGCCTGAAAGTGACGCCATTCGTCGGGCTTATCCCCGATTACGTCGAATACCGCGCCAATGATGCGGAGATCGCGGCAGTATTCACCGTGCCGCTGGAATTCTTCCGCCAGGACCCGCGGGACCACACTCACCGTATCGATTACCAAGGCCGCAGTTGGTATGTGCCCAGCTACCGTTACGGCGAATACAAGATCTGGGGGTTGTCGGCGATCATGATCGTCGAGCTGGTCAACCTGCTGTATGACGCGGGTATCAGCTTGCATCAACCCCCGGAACGTTACATCGAGATCTGAGCGGGGCCCACCCTGCCGTTTGCCGCAAACCGCCGCCGTTTATCCTGAGGAGCGAGCATGAAATATCGCCTGGGCGACCTGCGGGTCGACAGCCATCCGACCAGTTGGATCGCGCCCAACGCCACCGTGATCGGCAACGTGCGCCTGCAGGCCCGTGCCAGTGTTTGGTTTGGCGCTGTATTGCGGGGTGACAATGAGCTGATCGATATCGGCGAAGACAGCAATGTCCAGGACGGCACGGTGATGCACACCGACATGGGTTCGCCCCTGACCCTGGGCAAGGGGGTGACGGTCGGCCATAACGCCATGCTGCATGGGTGCACGGTTGGCGATTACAGCCTGATCGGCATCAACGCGGTGATCCTCAATGGGGCGCGGATTGGCAAGCACTGCATCATCGGCGCCAATGCGCTTATCCCCGAGGGCAAGGAAATCCCCGACGGGTCGCTGGTAATGGGCTCGCCGGGCAAGGTGGTGCGCGAGCTCAGCGAGCAGCAGATGCGCTTGATCGAGGCCGGCGCCGCGCACTATGTGCACAATGCCCAGCGCTATGCGCGTGACTTGGTGGTGGATGATGAGTGAAGCGGTCAAGGCAGAGCGCCCGGTGGCGTCGCCGTGCGTGAGCATCTGCGCGCTGGACGAGCAGGACATCTGCACGGGGTGCCAACGTACGGTGGCCGAGATCGGGCGCTGGGGGCGCATGGATAACACTGAGCGCCGCGCCGTATTGAAGCTTTGCCATGAGCGGGCAGTGGCTGCCGGGTTGATTTTGTAGGAGCGGCTGCCGCTGACCCCAAAATCAAGTAACCTGTGCGGCTTGTCTGACGGTTACTGCTCATGTTCTATCTCATTGCCTATATCAGCAGCGTAGTGCTGATCAACTACGCCTTTTCCAGTGCCCCGCACCTGGACATCATCTGGTCTGCCTGGGGCGGCCTGGTGTTCATCCTGCGCGACATGGTCCAGACCCGTTTCGGGCATGGCGCCTTGGTCGCCATGTTGGTGGCCCTGGTTCTGTCGTATGTCACCTCGGAACCGGCCATCGCGCTGGCCAGCGCCACCGCCTTCTTCATCTCAGAGCTGATCGACTGGCTGGTATTCAGCATCACCCGTCGGCCGCTGCGTGACCGCCTGTGGCTGAGCTCGGCGCTGAGCATCCCGGTCGATACCTTCATTTTCTTCGGCATGATCGGCGCCCTGACGCCGGCCGTGATCGGCACGGCAATGGCCTCGAAGTTCGCCGGTGTCACTGCCGTGTGGCTGGCCATGGCATTTCGCGCCCGGCGGGCTGCCGCGGTCGGTTGATGGTGTAGAATACGGGTCCTTTTTCAGCGGGCGGCGCTCAGCCTGGCGCAGCCCCGGACGCCTTCGAGGACCTGAAATGACCCGTATCGGAACCCCATTGTCGCCCACCGCGACCCGAGTACTGCTCTGCGGCTGCGGTGAGCTGGGCAAGGAAGTGGTGATCGAGCTGCAGCGCCTGGGCGTCGAAGTGATTGCCGTAGACCGCTACGCCAATGCACCGGCCATGCAGGTGGCGCACCGCAGCCATGTGGTCAACATGCTCGATGGCGTCGCCCTGCGCGCAGTGATCGAAGCCGAGAAGCCGCATTACATCGTCCCCGAAATCGAAGCCATTGCCACCGCGACCCTGGTCGAGCTGGAAAACGAAGGCTTCACCGTGGTGCCCACCGCCCGCGCCACTCAGCTGACCATGAACCGCGAAGGGATCCGTCGCCTGGCCGCCGAAGAGCTGGACCTGCCGACCTCGCCGTACCACTTCGCCGACACCTACGAAGACTATGCCAAGGCCGTGGCCGATGTCGGCTACCCGTGCGTGGTCAAGCCGGTGATGAGCTCGTCGGGCAAAGGCCAGAGCCTGCTGCGCAGCGATGCCGACCTGCAGAAATCCTGGGACTACGCCCAGGACGGCGGCCGCGCCGGCAAGGGCCGGGTGATCATTGAAGGCTTCATCGATTTCGATTACGAGATCACCCTGCTGACCGTGCGCCACGTCGGCGGCACCACGTTCCTGGAGCCTGTCGGCCACCGTCAGGAGAAAGGCGATTATCAGGAGTCGTGGCAGCCCCAGGCCATGAGCCCGAAAGCCCTGGCAGAATCGCAGCGTGTGGCTCAGGCAGTCACCGATGCCTTGGGCGGTCGTGGCCTGTTCGGCGTAGAGTTGTTCGTCAAAGGCGACCAGGTGTGGTTCAGCGAAGTGTCGCCGCGCCCGCACGACACGGGCCTGGTGACGTTGATCTCCCAAGACCTGTCGCAGTTCGCCCTGCATGCACGCGCCATTCTGGGCCTGCCGATTCCGGTGGTGCGTCAGTTTGGTCCATCGGCGTCGGCGGTGATCTTGCCAGAAGGCCAATCGCAACAGACCAGCTTCGCCAACCTTGGCGCTGCGCTGAGCGAGCCGGACACGGCCATTCGCCTGTTCGGCAAGCCGGAAATCAACGGTACCCGCCGCATGGGCGTATGCCTGGCGCGTGATGAGTCGATCGAAGCGGCGCGAGCCAAGGCGACTCGCGCTTCGCAGGCAGTCAAGGTCGAGTTCTGATTCAGCAGGGGCCGCGCCGCGGCCCATTCGCGGGGCTAGCCCGCTCCCACAGGATTATCGTTGGCCTCAGGCACTGCGATATTTCTGTGGGAGCGGGCTTGCCCCGCGAATGGGCTGCAAAGCAGCCCCGATCACTCACAGTTCGGTATGACGGGTCTCTTTCAGGCACAGCACTGCAATCAAGCTGATCACCGCCGCCACCGACACATACCCGCCCACCCAGCTCAACCCGCCCATGCTCACCAGTTTCTGAGCAAAGAACGGCGCCGCCGAAGCCCCCACGATGCCACCCAGGTTGTACGCCGCCGACGCGCCGGTGTAGCGCACATGGGTAGGGAACAGCTCGGGCAGCAACGCCCCCATCGGCGCAAAGGTCACGCCCATCAGGAACAGCTCGATGGCCAGGAACAGCGCCACGCCCGTGGTCGACCCCGAGGTCAGCAGCGGCTCCATGGTAAAGCCCGATGCCACGGCCAGCAGGCCGCCGACGATCAGCACCGGTTTGCGCCCGTAGCGGTCGCTGAGCCAAGCCGACAGGGGCGTGGCCAGCGCCATGAACACCACCGCGAAGCACAGCAGGCCGAGGAACGTCTCACGGCTGTAGCCCAGGGTAGTCACGCCGTAGCTGAGCGAGAACACCGTCGAGATATAGAACAGCGCATAGCACACCACCATCGCCGCAGCGCCCAGTAGGGTCGGTACCCAGTATTTGGAGAACAGGTCGACCACTGGCATCTTCACGCGCTCATGGCGGGCAATGGCCTTGGCAAACACCGGGCTCTCTTCGAGCTTGAGGCGCACATAAAGGCCGACCAGTACCAGTGCGGCGCTGAGCAGGAACGGAATGCGCCAGCCCCATTCACGGAACTGCTCGTCGCTGAGCACCAGGGCCAGGGTCAGGAACAGGCCGTTGGCAGCCAGGAAGCCGATCGAAGGCCCCAATTGCGGGAACATGCCGAACCAGGCGCGCTTGCCCGGTGGCGCGTTCTCGGTGGCCAGCAGCGCCGCGCCGCCCCATTCGCCACCCAGGCCCAGGCCTTGGCCGAAGCGCAGCAGGCAAAGAATGATCGGCGCCCAGACGCCAATGCTGTCGTAGCCTGGCAGCACGCCGATGGCGGTGGTGGAAACGCCCATCAGCAGCAGCGATGCCACCAGGGTCGATTTGCGGCCGATACGGTCGCCAAAATGCCCGAACAGCGCCGAGCCCAGCGGGCGAGCGAGGAAGGCGATGCCGAAGGTGAGGAAGGCCGCGAGCATCTGCGCGGTGCCCGACCCGGACGGGAAGAACACCGGGCCGATCACTAGCGCAGCGGCCGTGGCGTATACATAGAAGTCGTAGAACTCGATGGCCGTGCCGATGAAGCTGGCAGTGGCCACCCGTGCGGGGGAGTTGACCGGCGCGGCAGGCGCTTCGGCATAGGTGCTGCTCGTGGTCATTAAGTAGGTCCCTAACAGTCTGGTCGTGCTCCAAGGGCTTGATCCGCCAGGGCGCGTACCTTCTAAGGGCAGGCACACCTACGCGGACGCCGGAGCGTATTGTTCTTTTGCTCGCCCGACTGACGATAGCCCAAGGGGGATAGGGGCGGGAGCGGGCACTGTTCGGGGTGTTGAAGCAGGACCGCGGGGCGTGTCAGTGGAGCGGACTGGCCGTGTGGCGCCGGGTGCGGGTAGCAGGCGGGACGGCGGGGCTGGGTAAGCGTGACCCGAGTATAGCTATCGGGTCACGGTCCACACCAGTACCTTGCTGGCGCAATTGTCCTCTGTTTCGAGGATTTCCAGGCGATATCGGCCGATCTTCAGGCAAACGGCGCTTTCCGGGATGCTTTCCAGTGCCTCGGTGACCAGGCCGTTGAGGGTCTTTGGCCCGCCATCGCAGGGCAGGTGCCAGCCCAGGGTGCGGTTGATCTCGCGCAGCGAGGCGGTGCCTTCGATGACGAAGGTGCCATCGGGCTGGGGGTGGACGTGCGGGTTGTCCAGCCCCTGTTCGTCTTCGAACTCGCCGACGATCTCTTCGAGGATGTCTTCCAAGGTGACGATGCCCAGCACCTCGCCGTATTCGTCCACCACCACACCCAGGCGGCGTTGCTGTTTATGGAAGTTCAGCAACTGCAGCTGCAGGGGCGTGCTTTCGGGTACGAAATAGGGCTCGTAACAGGCGCCGTGGAGTTTCTCCAGGGTCAGCTCCGCCTTGGGCAGCAGGTGGCTGATCAGCTTGGTGTTGAGGATCGCCTCAACCTGGTTGATGTCGTTGTGATAGACCGGCAAGCGGGTGTGACGGCTGACGATCAGCTGCTCGATGATGCGTTCGATCGGGTCGTCCAGGTTGATGCCATCGACTTCGTTGCGCGGCACCAGGATGTCGTTGACGGTGACTTTGTCCAGCGATTGCAAACCGTCGAGCAGGCCATGGCGTGCAGGCTCGTGCTCCTCGTCTTCGTCGAAGTCGTCGTCTTGCTCCGGGTGCAAGGCGACCGCCGTAGGCTGCACACGGAATGGGCGCAGCAGCAGCTTGGCGCAGCCATCGAGCAGGCAGGCCAAGGGTTGCAGAAGCGCCAGGGGTACTTTCAGCAGGCTTGCACCCAGGCTTGCAAACGCCTGCGGGTTACGCCGCGCCAGGCGCCGCGGCAGGAATTCGGCAAACACCAGCAAGGCCAGCGTCGCGCCCAGGCCGGCCAGCCAGAAGCCGTGTTCGCCGCTGTAGCGCTGGCCAATCAGGCACGCCAGGCCCAGCACCAGCAACTTGCCGAGGCTGGCGCACAGCACCAGCGCCTGGGCGGGCAGGGGGGCTTGACCATCGTCGCCATTGCGCAGCGAACCATTGAGCTGCAGGCGGGCGGCATCCACGGCGCTGAAAAGCGCCGACCAGAGCAGCGCCAGTGCCAGAGTGCCGAGGAGCGGTGCGTACGGCAGGGTGTCCATGGGCGGCCGTCAGATATGCAGGATGAATTCGCGAACCAGCTTGCTGCCGAAATAGGCCAGCATCAGCAGGCAGAAACCGGCCAGCGTCCAGCGGATCGCTTTGTGGCCACGCCAGCCCAGGCGGGTGCGGCCCCACAGCAGCACGCTGAACACCACCCAGGCGACGCAGGCCAGCAAGGTCTTGTGCACCAGGTGCTGAGCGAACAGGTTGTCGAGGAACAGCCAGCCAGAAATCAGCGACAGCGACAGCAGGCACCAGCCGGCCCAGAGAAAGCCGAACAGCAGGCTTTCCATGGTTTGCAGCGGCGGGAAGTTGCGGATCAGGCCTGACGGGTGCTTGTTTTTCAGCTGGTGATCCTGCAGCAACAGCAGCAACGACTGGAACACCGCGATGGTGAACAGGCCGTAGGCGAGGATCGACAGCAGGATGTGCGCAAGGATGCCGGGCTCTTCGTTGATCAGCGGCACGGTACCGGGGGGCGCGAACTGGGCCAGCAGCGCAGTGACCGCGCCCAGCGGGAACAGCAGCACCAGCAGGTTTTCTACCGGGATGCGCAGGCACGCCAGCAAGGTCAGGGTAATGACCGCAACGGCGATCAGGCTGGCGGCGCTGAAAAAGTCCAGGCTCAGGCCCAGCGGGGTGATCAGCTGGAAGAACAGGGCGCCGCCCTGGGCGATGACAGCCAGGGCGCCGAGCAGGCCCAGCAGCCGTTTGTCAGCTTTGCGGCCCTGGGCCAGGTGCGTGCCCTGGTAGAGGGTCGCAGCTATATAAAGGCCGGCGGCGATCAGGTTGGGGATGAGGCTGGGTGAGGAGAACATAAGTCCTGGTTGGCGAGCCTTAAAGAGACGGAGTTTGGCATAGAGAGCTGCAAGCTGGAAGCCGCAAGGTACAAGCAAAGGCGGATCCGCGAGGTGGCTGCATTTTCTTGCCGCTTGACGCTCGTAGCTTGCCGCTGGGAAGGCAAGGTGTGCGCCGCCGCCGCACTTCGCTATAATCGCCGCCTTGCTGTGCCCCGGGTGTGTGCATTTTCCCCCTGGGCGCCTGACAAACCTCGGCTTTTACTGGGCCTGAAAGGATCACCATGTTCGAAAACCTGACCGACCGCCTGTCACAGACGCTGCGCCATGTCACCGGCAAGGCCAAGCTGACTGAAGACAATATCAAGGACACGCTGCGCGAAGTGCGCATGGCGTTGCTCGAGGCCGACGTTGCCTTGCCGGTGGTCAAGGATTTCGTCAACAGCGTCAAGGAACGTGCGGTCGGTACCGAGGTGTCGCGCAGCCTGACCCCAGGCCAGGCCTTCGTGAAGATCGTCCAGGCCGAGCTCGAAAGCCTGATGGGCGCGGCCAACGAAGACCTCGCGCTGAACGCCGCGCCACCTGCCGTGGTGCTGATGGCTGGCTTGCAGGGTGCAGGTAAGACCACCACCGCCGGCAAGCTCGCGCGCTTCCTCAAGGAGCGCAAGAAGAAGAGCGTGATGGTGGTCTCGGCCGACGTCTACCGCCCGGCCGCGATCAAGCAGCTGGAAACCCTGGCCAACGACATCGGCGTAACCTTCTTCCCGTCCGACATCAGCCAGAAGCCGGTCGCCATCGCTGAAGCGGCGATTCGCGAAGCCAAGCTCAAATTCATCGACGTGGTCATCGTCGACACCGCCGGCCGTCTGCACATCGATGCCGACATGATGGACGAGATCAAGGCGCTGCATGCTGCGGTCAAGCCGGTCGAGACCCTGTTCGTGGTCGACGCCATGACCGGCCAGGACGCCGCCAACACCGCCAAGGCCTTTGGTGAAGCCCTGCCGCTGACCGGCGTGGTGCTGACCAAGGTCGACGGTGATGCCCGTGGCGGTGCCGCGTTGTCGGTACGTGCCATCACCGGCAAGCCGATCAAGTTCATCGGTATGGGTGAGAAGACCGAGGCCCTCGAGCCGTTCCACCCGGACCGCGTCGCCTCGCGCATCCTCGGCATGGGCGACGTGCTCAGCCTGATCGAGCAGGCCGAGCAGACCATCGACAAGGCCAAGGCCGACAAGCTGGCCAAGAAGCTGAAGAAGGGCAAGGGCTTCGACCTCGAAGACTTCCGCGACCAGCTGCAACAGATGAAGAACATGGGCGGCCTGGGCGGCCTGATGGACAAGCTGCCGAGCATCGGCGGGGTTAACCTGTCGCAGATGGGCAATGCCCAGGGCGCGGCCGAGAAGCAGTTCAAGCAGATGGAGGCGATCATCAACTCCATGACCCCGGCCGAGCGCCGGGATCCTGACCTGCTCAGCGGTTCGCGCAAACGCCGCATCGCCATCGGCTCCGGCACCCAGGTGCAGGACGTCGGCCGGCTGATCAAGCAGCACAAGCAGATGCAGAAGATGATGAAGAAATTCTCAGCCAAGGGCGGCATGGCCAAGATGATGCGCGGCCTTGGTGGCATGATGCCAGGCGGCGGCATGCCGAAGCTGTAACCCCTATTCCGGGCGCTTGTCTTTTACCGGACGAGCGCTCAGAACCCCCGCCTTGGCGGGGCAATGGCCGCGAAAAGCGTGGCTTAACCGGCAGATCTGGACGGCATGGCGAGGCCTTGCCGAAAAAGTCATTTGCAAATGTCCGTGTATTCCCCGAGAATATGCGGCCTTTTGGGCACGCATGTGCCTATTTGGCTTTCAGATTTGCAGCACCGACTGCAGTACCAACTGCAGCACCGACTATAGGAACGATGTTCACATGGTAACCATTCGTCTGGCCCGTGGCGGCTCGAAAAAGCGCCCTTTCTACCACCTGACCGTGACCAACTCGCGTAACGCCCGTGACGGCCGTTTCGTTGAGCGCGTTGGCTTCTTCAACCCGATCGCATCGGGCGCCGAAGTCAAGCTGTCGGTCAACCAGGAACGCGTCACCTACTGGCTGAGCCAGGGCGCACAGCCGTCTGAGCGTGTTGCTCAGCTGCTGAAGGAAGCTGCCAAGGCCGCTGCCTAAGATATATGAACGCGACGCCAGAAAAGGCTGACGACCTCATCGTCGTTGGCAAGATTTTTTCGGTTCACGGCGTTCGCGGCGAGGTGAAGGTGTATTCCTTTACCGATCCGATTGAAAACCTGTTGGATTATCCACGCTGGACGCTCAAGCACGAAGGCAAGGTAAAACAGGTAGAGCTGGTCAGCGGTCGTGGCTCCCAAAAGGGCCTGGTCGTGAAACTGAAAGGCCTCGATGATCGCGATGAAGCCCGTCTTCTGAGTGGTTACGAGATCTGCATACCGCGGAGCCTTTTGCCCAACCTGCCCGTCGACGAGTACTACTGGTACCAGTTGCAGGGCTTGAAGGTCATCAACCAGGACGAACACCTGTTCGGCAAGGTCGATCACCTGTTGGAGACCGGTGCGAACGATGTAATGGTGGTCAAGCCGTGCGCAGGCAGCCTGGATGATCGCGAGCGTTTGTTGCCCTATACGGAGCAATGCGTGCTGGCAATCGACCTGGAAGCAGGCGTGATGCGGGTTGAATGGGACGCGGACTTCTAAACGATGGGTAACCTTCGCGTAGACGTCATCACGTTGTTCCCCGAGATGTTCTCGGCCATCACGGAGTACGGCATTACCAGCCGCGCGGTAAAACAGGGGTTGCTTCAGGTAACGTGCTGGAACCCGCGGGACTACACCACAGATCGCCACCATACCGTGGATGATCGGCCGTTTGGCGGTGGTCCGGGCATGGTGATGAAAATCAAGCCTCTGGAAGACGCCCTGGTTAGCGCCAGGCAAGCGACCGGAGCATCGGCAAAGGTGATCTACCTTTCGCCGCAAGGCCGCAAGCTGACTCAGCAAGCGGTCAAAGGCCTGGCCGAACAGGAATCGTTGATCCTGATCGCCGGTCGTTATGAAGGCATCGACGAGCGCTTTATTGAGGCTCATGTCGATGAGGAGTGGTCGATTGGCGACTATGTGCTTTCCGGTGGCGAGCTGCCGGCCATGGTACTGATCGATGCGGTTACGCGGCTGCTGCCCGGAGCTTTAGGGCATGTGGACTCGGCGGAGGAAGACTCTTTCACCGACGGTCTGCTCGATTGCCCGCACTACACCCGACCTGAGGTGTATGCGGATCAGCGTGTTCCCGACGTGTTGCTAAGTGGCAACCATGCACATATCCGGCGTTGGAGGATGAAGCAGTCCCTTGGTAGGACCTTCGAACGACGCGCCGATCTTCTGGAAAGTCGCTCGCTTTCTGGAGAAGAGAAGAAGCTGCTCGAGGAATACCTCCGCGAGCGGGACGATAGTTAAACGTATCGATGGTGGATCACGTATCCATCTTAGGAGCACAGCATGACCAACAAGATCATCCAGCAGCTCGAAGCCGAGCAGATGAGCAAGGAAATCCCAACCTTCGCACCGGGCGACACCATTATCGTCCAGGTTAAAGTGAAGGAAGGTGAGCGTTCCCGTCTGCAGGCGTTCGAAGGCGTCGTTATCGCCAAGCGTAACCGCGGTCTGAACAGCGCCTTCACCGTGCGCAAAATCTCCAGCGGCGTTGGCGTAGAGCGTACCTTCCAGACCTACAGCCCGCAGATCGACAGCCTGGCCGTGAAACGTCGTGGTGACGTGCGTAAAGCCAAGCTGTACTACCTGCGCGACCTGTCCGGCAAAGCCGCTCGCATCAAGGAAAAACTGTCCTGAGTGCAGTTTGACCGGTGGCCCAGGCCGCCTTGCGAGAAAAAAAGCAGCCTTCGGGCTGCTTTTTTGCGTTTTGAACACCAAGCGATGTGACCCGACATGACAACCCGAGACCAGGAAATCCAGCGCCGCACCGAACTGTCGGTGACCCGCGTGACCAAGGCGGTGTTCCCCAACACCACCAACCACCACAACACCCTGTTCGGCGGCACTGCGCTGGCCTGGATGGATGAAGTGTCGTTCATCGCGGCCACGCGCTTTTGCCGTTTGCCGCTGGTAACGGTGTCGACCGACCGTATCGACTTCAAGCACCCGATCCCGGCGGGCTCGATCGTCGAGCTGGTCGGCACGGTGATCAAGGTGGGCAACACCAGCCTGCAGGTACAGGTGGATGTGTTCGTCGAGAACATGTACCTGGATGGCCGTGAACGGGCAATCCATGGTGTGTTCAGCTTTGTCGCCATCGACGAAGACAAGCGCCCGGTGCCGGTGCTGCCAGCAACCTGAGGTTCACCCCGGTGTGGTGGCCGTGCCCGCGACCGGCGCCGGTTCGACCAGCGCCACCAAGGTCCAGCCAGGTTGCGGGGTGAGCGGGTTGTCAGGGCTCGACACATGCACCCAGCCGTGGCTGTCACGGGCGAACAGCAGGTGCGCACGCTCGCCATGCAGTGCCTGGTAGTTGTCCCAGTCGAAACCCTCGGTCAGGGTGGTGCTGTACAGCTCGGCGCCGTGGTGCAGGCGATTGGCCAGTTGCTGGTAGGTCATCGGGCTTGAGCCGAGCAAATGGCCGCGGTGTTCCTCACTGGCGCGGTGCTTGTCGCTGCGCTGTTTTTCCAGGCCGCTGGCCAGCACGAACAGGCGGCCATGGCCGAAATCGTGGCGAAAACGTGCGCAGGCCAAGGCGTTGATCTCACCTGCAGGGGACAGCCCCAGCAGATGGCCGAGGCCGACCAGGTCCAGGTGTGCATCGGCATGTTGCGAGGCCGGGTTGCCAAAGTAGGTCGGCAGCCCGTCCATGCGCGCGGCGCGGATGTTTTCCCAGCTCGAGTCCGTCAGCAGTACCCGGCAGCCCAATTGCTGAAGGGCTTTGCCGAGGGTGCGCGCGGGCCCGTTGGCGCCGACGATGAGAAAGCCGCTGGGGGCAGGCTCGGCCACCTTGAGCAGGCGCGCCAGGGGCCTGGCCGTGGCACTCTGCAGCACCACCGTGCCGATGATCACGGCAAAGGTCAGCGGCACCAGCAGCAGTGCACCCTGATGGCCGGCTTCATGCAGGCGGATGGCGAAGATCGCCGAGACTGCCGCGGCAACGATACCGCGCGGTGCGATCCAGGCCAACAAAGCCCGTTCGCGCCAGTTCAGCCCCGAGCCCAGGGTGGACAGAAAGACGTTCAGCGGCCGCGCCAGCAGCTGGATCACCAGCAACAGCGCCAGCACCGCCGGGCCCAGGCCGAGCAGGGCATGCAGGTCGAGGCGTGCGGCCAGCAGGATGAACAAGCCCGAGATCAGCAGTACGCTGAGGTTTTCCTTGAAGTGCAGGATTTGCCGCACATCCACCCCGCGCATGTTGGCCAGCCACATGCCCATCACCGTCACGGCCAGCAGCCCGGATTCGTGAACGATCTGGTTGGCGGCGATGAAAATGCCCAGCACTGCCGCCAGTGCAGCCAGGTTGTGCAGGTACTCTGGCAGCCACTGCTCACGCATGACCTGCCCCAACAACCAGCCGCCGGCCGCGCCCAGTGCGCTGCCACAGAAGATCACCCCGGCAAAGGTGGCCAGGCTCTGGCTCAGGCCATTGCCATCGGCACTGGCAATGATGAAGCTGTACACCACCACGGCGAGCAGGGCGCCAATCGGGTCGATGACGATGCCTTCCCAGCGCAGGATGTTGGCGATCGCCGCCTTCGGCCGCACCACGCGCAGCATGGGCACGATCACCGTCGGCCCTGTGACCAAGGTCAAGGTGCCGAACAGGATCGCCAGCGGCCAGTCGAACCCCAGCAGCCAGTGGGTCGCCAGGGCGATCACCAGCCAGGTCGACAGGGCGCCGATTGTGACCAGGCGGTGGACCACGCTGCCGATGTCGCGCCACTGCGACAAGTGCAACGTCAGGCTGCCCTCGAACAGGATCAGTGCCACGGCCAGCGACACCAAGGGCATCAGCAGTGGGCCGAACAGCGCCTGGGGGTCGAGCCAGCCGAGCAGCGGGCCGGCGGTGATGCCGGCCAGCAGCAGGAAGAGGATTGCCGGCAATTTCAGGCGCCACGCCAGCCACTGGCAGGCCAGGGCGGCGGCGCCGATGCCCGCGACGCTGAGGAGGATCTGCTGTTCGTTCATGCGGGCTCCCTATGCCGGCGTTGTTATGAAAGACTAAGTGTCATTTCGTCGTTTGCCACCGAGTTTTCATGCCCGCCCTCGACCACCCCCTGATTGACCAGTTTCTCGATGCCCTGTGGCTGGAAAAAGGCCTGTCCGACAACACCCGGGTTTCGTACCGCAGCGACCTGGCGCTGTTCAATGGCTGGCTGCAGGAGCAGGGCGTGGCCTTGCCCGACGCGGGGCGTGAGCTGATCCTCGATCACCTGGCCTGGCGCCTCGACCAAGCCTACAAGCCACGTTCTACAGCACGCTTTCTCTCTGGGCTGCGTGGCTTCTTTCGCTACCTGCTGCGGGAAAAGCTGATCGCTGTCGACCCCACATTGCAGGTCGAGATGCCCCAGCTGGGCCGGCCGTTGCCCAAATCCTTGTCAGAAGCCGACGTCGAGGCACTGCTGCAGGCGCCGGACCTCGGCGAAGCCATCGGCCAGCGCGACCGCGCCATGCTCGAAGTCCTTTATGCCTGTGGCCTGCGCGTGACCGAACTGGTCAGCCTGACGCTCGATCAGGTCAACCTGCGCCAGGGCGTGTTGCGGGTGATGGGCAAGGGCAGCAAGGAGCGCCTGGTGCCGATGGGGGAAGAGGCGGTGGTATGGCTGGAACGCTACCTGCGCAATGGCCGCCCCGAGCTGCTGAACGGGCGCCCGAGCGATGTGCTGTTTCCCAGCCTGCGCGGCGAGCAGATGACCCGCCAGACCTTCTGGCACCGTATCAAGCACCAGGCACAGGTCGCCGGGATCGACAAATCACTGTCGCCGCATACGCTGCGCCATGCCTTCGCGACCCACCTGCTCAACCACGGCGCCGACCTGCGCGTGGTACAAATGCTGTTGGGCCACAGCGACCTGTCGACCACGCAGATCTACACCCACGTGGCCAAAGCCCGTCTGCAGCAACTGCACGCCCAGCATCACCCGCGTGGATGAATGATTTTCATGTTCCGCCGACCGGTACTCGCAGACCCCTTCACGGCTAGCGTGTTGTGGTAGGCTTGGGCGGTTTGCACCAAGGGCCGCACGGTCGCCGCGTTTTTTCCGCAGGCGACGCCCTCCGGCCCCTGTCCGCCTTCAGGAGTTCCCATGCGCGTGACCCAAATTTTCGCCGCCGCCGCGTTGGCGCTGGCCAGTACCTTTGCCGTTGCCGCGGCAACCGACAGCAATGCCGGTGCCGAGCAGGCCATTCGCAAGTCGTTGCAGAACCTCGAACTGGAAGTCCCGGTAGAAAGCGTTGCCAGCAGCCCGCTCAATGGCCTGTATGAAGTCAAGCTGCAGGGCGGCCGCGTGCTGTACGCCAGTGCTGACGGCCAGTTCGTCATGCAGGGCTACCTGTACCAGATCCAGGACGGCAAGCCGGTCAACCTGACCGAGAAGACCGAGCGCCAAGGCGTTGCCAAGCTCATCAACGGCATTCCAGCCGCCGAGATGGTGGTTTATCCTGCCAAGGGCGAGACCAAGTCGCACATCACCGTGTTCACCGACACCACCTGCCCGTACTGCCACAAGCTGCACGCCGAAGTGCCGGAGCTCAACCGCCGCGGTATCGAAGTGCGCTATGTCGCCTTCCCGCGCCAGGGCCTCGGTTCGCCAGGTGATCAGCAGTTGCAGGCCGTCTGGTGCTCCAGCGACCGCCGTGCGGCGCTGGACAAGATGGTCGAGGGTAAGGAAATCAAGGCCGCCAAGTGCGCCAACCCGGTCAGCAAGCAGTTCCAGCTGGGCCAGTCGATCGGCGTCAACGGCACGCCGGCGATCGTCCTTGAAAGTGGCCAGGTGATCCCGGGCTACCAGCCGGCACCGCAAGTGGCCAAGTTGGCCCTGGCCGGCCAGCAGCAAGCAGCCAAGTAATCAATACAGTACGCCGTCGTCATGGGGTGACGGCATGTTTCACGGTCGGCGCAGGTGCCGGCCGTTCAATGGGGAGTTCACAGTGAAACCGGTCAAAGTAGGCATCTGTGGGTTGGGGACCGTCGGTGGCGGAACCTTCAATGTACTTCAGCGCAACGCCGAGGAGATTGCCCGCCGTGCCGGGCGCGGTATTGAAGTGGCACAGATTGCCATGCGCTCGCAGAACCCGAACTGCCAGATTACCGGTACCCCCATTACCGCTGATGTGTTCGACGTTGCGACCAACCCGGAAATCGACATCGTCATCGAGCTGATCGGTGGTTACACCATCGCCCGCGACCTGGTGCTAAAAGCCATCGAAAACGGCAAGCACGTGGTCACCGCGAACAAGGCGCTGATCGCCGTGCATGGCAACGAAATCTTTGCCAAGGCCCGCGAGAAGGGCGTTATCGTCGCCTTCGAAGCGGCGGTTGCCGGTGGCATCCCGGTGATCAAGGCCATCCGTGAAGGCCTGTCGGCCAACCGTATCAACTGGCTGGCCGGCATCATCAACGGCACCGGTAACTTCATCCTCACCGAAATGCGCGAAAAAGGCCGTGCCTTCCCGGACGTGCTGGCCGAAGCCCAGGCCCTGGGTTATGCCGAAGCCGACCCGACCTTCGACGTCGAGGGCATCGATGCGGCCCACAAGCTGACCATCCTGGCGTCCATCGCCTTTGGCATCCCGCTGCAGTTCGACAAGGCCTACACCGAAGGCATCACCCAGCTGACCACCGCTGACGTGAACTACGCCGAGGCCCTGGGCTACCGCATCAAGCACCTGGGCGTCGCGCGTCGCACGGCTGAAGGCATCGAGCTGCGCGTGCACCCGACATTGATCCCGAGCGATCGCCTGATCGCCAACGTCAACGGCGTGATGAACGCGGTCATGGTCAATGGCGACGCCGCCGGTTCGACCCTGTATTACGGCGCAGGTGCCGGTATGGAGCCGACCGCTTCGTCGGTCGTCGCCGACCTGGTCGACGTGGTTCGCGCAATGACCTCCGACCCGGAAAACCGCGTGCCGCACCTGGCCTTCCAGCCAGACTCGCTGTCGGCGCACCCGATTCTGCCGATCGAAGCCTGTGAAAGCGCCTACTACCTGCGCATCCAGGCCAAGGATCACCCCGGTGTGCTGGCCCAGGTGGCCAGCATCCTCTCGGAGCGTGGCATCAACATCGAGTCGATCATGCAGAAGGAAGCCGAGGAACAGGACGGCCTGGTGCCGATGATCCTGCTGACCCATCGCGTGGTCGAGCAGGGCATCAACGACGCCATTGTCGCCCTGGAAGCCCTGCAGGATGTGGTCGGCAAGGTCGTGCGCATCCGCGTCGAACAGCTCAATTAACGAATCATGCCGTTGGGCCGCGCACGCGGCCCCGGCCTCAGTATCGAAGGTTTGCACCATGCGCTATATCAGCACCCGTGGCCAGGCACCGGCCCTGAATTTCGAAGATGTCCTGCTGGCTGGCCTGGCCAGCGACGGCGGCCTGTACGTCCCTGAAAACCTGCCGCGCTTCACCCAGGAAGAGATCGCTTCCTGGGCTGGCCTGCCGTATCACGAACTGGCCTTCCGCGTGATGCGCCCGTTCGTCGCCGGTAGCATCGCCGACGCCGACTTCAAGAAGATCCTCGAGGAAACCTACGGCGCGTTCGCCCACGCCGCCGTGGCGCCGCTGCGCCAGTTGAACAGCAACGAGTGGGTGATGGAGCTGTTCCACGGCCCGACCCTGGCCTTCAAGGACTTTGCCCTGCAGCTGCTCGGCCGCCTGCTCGACCACGTGCTGGTCAAGCGTGGCGAGCGCGTGGTGATCGTCGGTGCCACCAGCGGTGACACCGGCTCCGCTGCCATCGAAGGTTGCCGCCGCTGCGACAACGTCGACATCTTCATCCTGCACCCGCACCAGCGCGTGTCGGAAGTACAGCGTCGGCAGATGACCACCATCTTCGGCGACAACATCCACAACATCGCCATCGAAGGCAACTTCGACGACTGCCAGGAGATGGTCAAGGCCAGCTTCGCCGACCAGTCGTTCCTCAAGGGCACCCGCCTGGTGGCCGTCAACTCGATCAACTGGGCGCGGATCATGGCCCAGATCGTCTACTACTTCCACGCAGCCCTGCAGTTGGGCGGCCCAGCCCGCTCGGTGGCGTTCTCGGTGCCCACCGGCAACTTCGGCGACATCTTCGCCGGTTACCTGGCACGCAACATGGGCCTGCCGATCAGCCAACTGGTGGTCGCCACCAACCGTAACGACATCCTGCACCGCTTCATGAGCGGCAACCAGTATGTCAAGGACACCCTGCACGCGACCCTGTCGCCGTCGATGGACATCATGGTGTCGTCCAACTTCGAGCGCCTGCTGTTCGACCTGCACGGCCGTAACGGTGCAGCCATTGCCGCGTTGATGGACAACTTCAAGCAGGGTGGCGGTTTCAGCGTTGACGAAGACCGCTGGACCGAAGCGCGCAAACTGTTCGACTCGCTGGCCGTCAGTGACGAGCAGACCTGCGAGACCATCGCCGAAGTGTTCGCCAGCACCGGCGAAGTGCTCGACCCGCATACCGCGATCGGCGTCAAGGCCGCCCGCGAGTGCCGTCGCAGCCTGGACACGCCGATGGTGGTGCTGGGTACCGCGCATCCGGTCAAGTTCCCGGAAGCCGTGGAGAAGGCAGGTGTTGGCAAGGCGCTGGAATTGCCTGCACACCTGGCTGACCTGTTCAGCCGCGAAGAGCGCTGCACGGTGCTGGCCAATGACCTGAAGGCCGTTCAGGGCTTTGTC
This sequence comes from Pseudomonas sp. DCB_AW, assembly GCF_026240895.1. Classification (NCBI taxonomy): domain Bacteria; kingdom Pseudomonadati; phylum Pseudomonadota; class Gammaproteobacteria; order Pseudomonadales; family Pseudomonadaceae; genus Pseudomonas; species Pseudomonas sp. DCB_AW. The sequence continues at coordinate 43,905 of NZ_JAPFCE010000029.1, read as the reverse complement.
AGCCAGCATGGTAACCGCGGCAAGCCGCTTTAATTGCGGTGATATCAAGGGCCGCTTAGCGGCCCTTGATTGTCGAGTTTTCCATCTGATCTTTCGGATGTTTCCTATTTAACCCTCTTGGGATGTTGCCTAGATTTGCCAGTCCTTTCTCCAGGAGTGGCTCATGTCCAGGCCTTATGTGCTGATTCACCAGGCACGCCCTTCCCATCAAATCCTCCTGCACCAGGCATTCAATGCCCAAGGCATCTTCAATGTGCGCATCACTGAAGAAGCCGCCGACCTGCACGCGTGCCTGAGCGCTGAGCGTTGCCCTGACTTGCTGATCCTCGATCACGCCATGCCCAAAAGGGCAGGGCTTGCGCTATTGAAAAAACTGGCGGGTAGCCACGCCTTGCGCGCTTTGTTGTTCGTCGGCCAAGCCACACCCGAACAGCAGAACCTGGCCCTGGAGGCGAAGCGACGGGGGCTGTGGGTCGTCGCCGAGCTGCCGTGGCCACTGTCCATGGCCAATCTGCAACGCGCACTTCAGCGCCTGGGCGGGCGTATTCAAACTGTCACCTACGCCCCGCATGCTCACTGAAACAGCCGCGGCGTTTCGAACTTTGTGCTGCGCTTGTTGGTCAGTTTCTCCATAGCCCACCACGCAGCGAGTGATCCGGATGGAAAGAATCTGCAGACTGCTGAACGAAGCCCTGACCCCCTACCAGACGCACCTGGGCGTTGCCGATGCCAGTGGCAACCGTCAATTGACCGTCTTTGACAGCCTTGAAGGCATCACCCTGCAGCGCACGGTGAGCCTGCGCCAGTTGCAGGAACAGCGCCTGCTCATTGACCTGGTGGATGGTTTGCACCGTGACCTGCAGATTGCCGAAGGCCGCTTGCAGCCCTGTGTGATTGCTGCCTTGCAACAGCGACAGCAAATGCCGGGAACCTTTGCCTGAATTGCTTATCAGACACAGTAAGGGCAGCTAGCCAGCGCATTGCTCCGGTGCTGGCAGGCTGTCACGGGAAGTCCCAAGGGACTTTCAATTAGCCCCGGGCGTCCTCCCCAGCGTTCCGGGGTTTCTTTTGTCTGCAGTACTAGGGTTGTTTGAAAAACTGCTTGCTCTGTTCCAGGTACATTGCCTGCAACTCAGGGTCCAGCCACCGGGCATACAGCCCTGGCAAGGTCTCTTGGCGTAGTGTGGGCAATAGCTGGTCGATATGCGCAACGGCCTCGCGGCCCAGTGCCGAGTCTGAGCAGCCCACATGCAGAAACTGATAGCGGTTCACGCCCCGAACCGGATGAAACTGGTAGTCACCCAGTGACCCGCCTTGCTGCTGGATCAGGTAACGCACTTCTGGCCAATACCCCATCACCATGTGCAAGCGCCCCAGTTGTTGCATCTGCAACTGGTTGGCGGTGGCATCGTTGCCGTAGTGGCGGCTGAGCGCCGAGTCTGGCAATTGGCGCAGGATCTCGTCGATCTGCGTGCCATAGCTGCGTTCGGCGACGATGCCGAGCTTCAACGGGGTGTGGCTCATCAGCCCGGGCAGGTCGACCTCGTTGTCGGTGAGAAACGGCGCCAGCAGTGCCTCACCTGCCTTGCGCACCACCAGCCCCCCGCTTAACACCCCCAGCGACGGCATGGAAAAGTGCACGTACTCGGCACGCTCCGGCGTCCACAGCAAGGTCGGGTCGCAGGTAAAAGTGTTCGGGTCCTGAAGCATCTGGATACCGCGGGCACGGTTTACCCGGACGATACTGTGATCGTATTCGGGCATCTGCTCGATCAGCAGTGGCAGCAGGCGGTCAATGACCCCTTGGCCTTTCTCTGTCCCTTCAAAAATGGTGAAGGGCGGCAGGTCGCGAACCAGCCACAACAAGCGCTCCTTGGCCGCCGCGTGCGGCACGGCCAGTGCAGGCAGCAGCGCGCACAGCAAAAGCAGGGTGCGTAACCAGTGGGCAGCTCGCATCCGCGGCGGCAGGCGTCAGACCGCGCCTGCTTCGCGCAGGCCGACGATGGCGGCCGCGTCGTAGCCCAGGGCGGTGAGCAGTGCGTCAGTGTGTTCGCCCAGCGCAGGGCCGACCCACTCGGTGGAGCCGGGGGTTTCCGAAAGCTTGGGTACGATGCCTGGCATCTTGAAGGGTTTGCCGTCTGGCAGGCGCGCCTGCAGGAACATTTCCCGCGCCAGGTATTGCGGGTCGTTGAACATGTCCTCGGCAGAATAGATGCGGCTTGCAGGTACTTCGGCGGTGGTGAGCACCAACATGAGCTGCTCCAGCGGCTGGCTGTTGGCCCAGCGGTCGATCACCCCATAGAGCTCGTCACGGCGCAGGTCGCGGCCATCGTTGGTGGCCAGTGACGGGTCATCGGCCAGGTCGGCGCGGCCTATGGCCTGCATGAAACGTTTGAAGATCGCATCGCCATTGGCGCCGATCTGCACATGCTTGCCATCGGCACTGGTGTGGATGGAGGAGGGCGTGATGCCGGGCATGATATTGCCGGTGCGTTCGCGGATGAAACCGAAGACGTCGAATTCTGGGACCATGCTTTCCATCATGGCAAAGATCGCCTCGTACAGCGCCACGTCCACCACTTGGCCCTGGCCGCCGTTGACCTCGCGGTGCCGCAACGCCATCAAGGCCCCGATCACCCCCCACAGCGCGGCAATCGAATCACCGATGGAGATGCCGGTGCGCACGGGCGGGCGGTCGTCGAAGCCGGTGATGTAGCGCAGGCCGCCCATGGACTCGCCCACCGCGCCAAAACCTGGCTGGTCTTTCATCGGCCCGGTCTGGCCGAAACCCGACAGGCGTACCATGACCAAGCGCGGGTTGAGCGCGTGCAGCACATCCCAGCCAAGGCCGAGCTTTTCCAGCACGCCGGGGCGGAAGTTCTCGATCAGGATATCGGCCTCGGCCAGCAGGCGCTTGAGGATCTCGCGGCCGTCCGGGTGCTTGAGGTTGAGGGTCAGTGACTGTTTGTTGCGTGCCTGCACGAACCACCACAGCGACGTGCCTTCGTACATCTTGCGCCATTTGCGCAGCGGGTCGCCGCCGTCGGGGGACTCGACCTTGATCACCTCGGCACCGAACTCGGCACAGATGCGCGACGCGAACGGGCCAGCGATCAGGGTCCCGAGTTCGATGACTTTCAGGCCGGCGAGGGGTTTGCTGGGCGTAGACATGGGGCATCCGTGGCAACTGGGCAGAGCCGTGGTTTTATCATAGCTCCGAAGCGGCAGATACTGCCGCGGCGCAACGAGGGGCAGGATCGGTTAGACTGTGTGACTTTTCTTTGCGCAAGAAGCCCGTCGACCATGGCCCAGCCGTCCACTACCTACAAATTCGAACTGAATCTGACTGACCTTGATCGCAACGTCTACCAAAGCGTCAAGCAGACCATTGCCCGTCACCCTTCGGAAACCGAAGAGCGTATGGCCGTTCGTCTGTTGGCCTACGCACTCTGGTACAACGAGCAATTGTCGTTTGGTCGTGGTCTGTCGGATGTCGACGAACCGGCGTTGTGGGAAAAGAGCCTGGACGATCGCGTCCTGCACTGGATCGAAGTCGGCCAACCGGATGCCGACCGCTTGACCTGGTGCTCCCGTCGCACCGAGCGCACCAGCCTGCTGGCCTACGGTAGCCTGCGCGTGTGGGAGACCAAGGTGGTGCCTGCGGTCAAGGGCCTGAAGAACCTGAACATCGCTGCAGTGCCGCAGGAGGTGCTGGAAACCCTGGCCACCGACATGCCGCGCAGCATCAAGTGGGACGTGATGATCAGCGAAGGCACGGTGTTCGTCACCGATGACCGTGGCCAGCACGAAGTGCAGCTGGAGTGGCTGCTCGGTGAGCGTGGCTGACCTGACCCTTTCCTGATTGCCGAAGACCCCATGCGTATCGAACCTCGCCCCCTGCCGTCGACCTTGCCCTTGCTGGGTAACCTGCCACCCTTGTTGACCCGTCTGTATGCCGCCCGCGGCGTGCAGACCGAGGCCGAACTGGACAAAAGCCTGGCGCGGCTATTGCCGTACCAGCAGCTCAAAGGCATCGAGGCGGGGGTAGACCTGCTGGTCGAAGCCCTTGACCAGCGCCAGCGCATTCTCATCGTTGGCGACTTCGACGCCGACGGGGCCACTGCCAGCACCGTTGGCGTGCTGGGCCTGCGTTTGCTGGGTGCGGCCCACGTCGATTACCTGGTGCCCAACCGCTTCGAATTCGGCTATGGCCTGACGCCGGAGATCGTCGACGTTGCACTGCAGCGCCAGCCGCAGTTGCTGATCACCGTCGACAACGGCATCTCCAGTGTCGATGGCGTGGCGGCAGCCAAGGCGGCGGGGCTCAAGGTGCTGGTCACCGACCACCACTTGCCGGGTGAACAATTGCCCGACGCCGATGCGATCATCAACCCGAACCAGCCGGGCTGTGACTTCCCTAGCAAGTCGCTGGCCGGGGTCGGGGTGATCTTCTATGTGCTCATGGCCTTGCGCGCACGCCTGCGCAGCCTGGGGCGCTACGACACGCAAGCACAGCCAAACATCGGCGAGCTGCTCGACCTGGTGGCGCTGGGCAGCGTCGCCGACGTGGTGCCGCTGGACGCCAACAACCGCATCCTGGTGCACCAGGGCCTTGAACGCATTCGTGCTGGCCGCGCTCGGCCGGGCCTCAAGGCGATTCTTGAGGTGGCCCGCCGTGATCACCGGCGCATCACCTCCACCGACCTGGGCTTCATTCTGGGCCCGCGCTTGAACGCGGCTGGGCGCTTGGACGACATGAGCCTGGGCATCGAATGCCTGCTGTGCGAAGACGCCGCCCTGGCCCAGGAAATGGCCCAGCAGCTGGACGACCTCAACCAGGACCGCAAGTCTATCGAGCAGGGCATGCAGCGCGAGGCGCTGGCCCAGCTCAAGGACCTGCCCGTCGAATCGATGCCGTACGGTTTGTGCCTGTTCGACGCCGACTGGCACCAGGGCGTGATCGGGATTCTTGCCTCACGCTTGAAGGAACGTTATCACCGGCCGACTATTGCCTTTGCCGATGCCGGCGACGGCATGCTCAAGGGCTCGGCACGTTCGGTGCCGGGTTTTCACATCCGCGATGCGCTGGATGCGGTGGCGGCGCGCCATCCGCAGCTGATCAGCAAATTCGGCGGGCACGCCATGGCCGCCGGGTTGTCGTTGCCTGAAGGCAACTTCCCGGCATTCGCCGAGGCGTTTGACCAGGAAGTGCGGCGCCAGCTGCGCGAAGAAGACCTCACCGGCCGGCTTCTGTCGGATGGCAGCCTGGCCGTGGAAGAGTTTCACCTCGACCTGGCCAAGGCCCTGCGCCACGCCGGGCCATGGGGGCAGCACTTCCCCGAGCCGTTGTTCCATGGTGTGTTCCAGCTGGTCGAGCAGCGAGTGGTCGGCGAGCGGCACCTGAAAGTGGTGCTCAAGAGCGAATGTGGGTCGGTGAGGCTTGATGGCATTGCCTTCGGCGTCGACCGCGAGGTGTGGCCGAACCCTACCGTGCGTTGGGTGGAGCTGGCGTACAAGCTGGATGTGAACGAGTTTCGGGGTAATGAGAGCGTGCAGTTGATGATTGCCCATATGGAGCCGCGCTGACGGTTTCAAGGTGATTGGCTTGGGTGTTGTGGTGCGGCGGATATCGAGCGCCGCCCGCGCGGCGCTTCGCAGCACAAGGCTGCTCATTTGTTTCGGGCCAGTCACTTCTGTGAGGTCACCTCTATTCGCCTTGTCTGCCCCGTCGATATCGAAGGGGCATCGCTGTTTTTAATCAATCTCCAGCCATGCACCTAGGGTGCGTGCGCCTATGGCACAGGAATAATTGGCCCGAAACAGATGTGGGAGCAGCCTTGTGCTGCGAAGCGCCGCGCGGGCGGCGCTCGATCTCATAGGCGCTGCAAACCTGTCGGCGTACACCTGGAGGCCTTGCCTCATCAAACCAAACACCCAGCATCCCACCCCAAATCCCATGGAACCTCCCCCCCACCCATTCTGGTCTAGTCTGAAGTTATGACCGGACCTGGGCCAGGGACGTGCAATTGAGTGTCCGGGCCGGATCACCATTGGAGTCCTTGGGAGGTGCCCTCATGAGCCTGCTGCTCGAGCCTTACACCCTGCGTCAGCTGACGTTGCCCAACCGCATCGCGGTCTCGCCGATGTGCCAGTATTCCGCTGTCGATGGCTTGGCCAACGACTGGCATCTTGTCCATTTGGGTAGCCGCGCCGTCGGTGGCGCTGGGCTGGTGATCACTGAAGCCGTGGCGGTTACCGCCGATGGCCGCATTACCGCCGAAGACCTCGGCCTGTGGGACGACGTCCAGATCGCGCCGCTGCAACGCATTACCCGCTTCATTACCGCCCAGGGTGCTGTGCCGGGCATCCAGCTGGCCCACGCCGGGCGCAAGGCAAGTACTTACCGCCCATGGTTGGGCAAGCAAGGCAGCGTCAAACTGGAAGAGGGCGGCTGGCAACCGGTGGGCCCGTCGAAGATCGCTTTCGACCCGCAACACACACCGCCACACGAGCTGACCCGGGACGAGATCCAGGGCGTGATCGCGGCCTTCGTCGCCTCGACCGAACGCGCCTTGAATGCCGGATTCAAGGTGGTCGAAATCCATGCCGCCCATGGCTACCTGTTGCACCAGTTCCTCTCGCCCCTGAGCAACCAGCGCCTCGATGACTATGGCAGTAGTTTCGAAAACCGTATCCGCCTGACCCTGCAGGTGGTCGAGGCGGTGCGCAATGTCTGGCCTGCCGAGTTGCCGCTGTTGGTGCGGGTATCGGCAACCGATTGGGTCGAGGACGGTTGGAACCCGGATGAAACCGTCGAACTGGCCCGTCGCCTGAGAGTGTTGGGCGTCGACCTAATCGATGTTTCATCCGGCGGCACGTCGGTCAACGCCGAGATCCCGACCGGCCCCGGTTACCAGACCCGCTTCGCCGAGCGCGTGCGCAAAGAGTCGGAAATCGCCACCGGCACCGTGGGCATGATCACCGAGCCGGCCCAGGCCGAGCACATCCTGCGTACCGGCCAGGCCGACGTCATCTTCCTGGCCCGCGAACTGCTGCGCGACCCTTACTGGCCGCTGCATGCCGACGATGACCTGGGCGGCAACAAGGCCACCTGGCCGGCGCAGTATCAACGGGCTACTAGCCGGGCTAACCCGATTCATGAGTCGGATTTGCGGGATTGACGTGCAGCTTCAGCTGTAAGCGGCATTGCTGAGGATGTCGCTTACCCATTGATTGATGCTTTTCTCTGCAAGCTCGGCTTTGGCTGCCACGCTGGCATGAAGAGAGGGCTCCAGGCGCAAACTGAGCTTACCGGAGTAGGTTTTCTGTGGTTCGCGGCCGAGGCGTTCGCACGTTTCAAGATAGTCATCAACGGCTTCTTCGAATGCCTGGCGCAACTCGTGGATCGATTCGCCATGAAAACCGATTACGTCGCGTATGCCTGCAACGTGGCCGATCAGCAACTGGTCTTCGTCGCTGTATTCGATGCGTGCGGCATAGCCGCGGTAGGTCATGACATTCATGGTATTACTCCTGCCTGCTCAAGGAACTGGCGGGCGCCTCTTAATTGATAGGGCTTGGCGTGCTTGTCCGGGTGAGGGCGGTGGAAGGTGGCTACCGCTCCATTGAGTTCAAAACGAACGCGTGAGCCGCTTCCCTCAATCACTCGAGCGCCAAGCGAGATCAACAGTGATTCCAGGCGGGCCCACTCCAGTGTCTTGGAGACCGGTTTTTTGAGAACCGTCTCGAACGTACTTTTTTGATGGTTATTCATGGTATCAGGCTATGATACCACTCGGCCAGGTTCAACGGATGGAGTGTAGGAGCGGGGAGATCGTCATTGAAGGAAAATTCTGTATGTGACTATTGGCATTGATCGAGGGGCGATGAGGCCACCCCGATCAACGCATCAGTTCAATGCTTGATCATCACATGCCGCACACAGGTGTAGTCCTCCAGCCCATACACCGACATATCCTTCCCATACCCCGAATGCTTCTGCCCGCCATGGGGCATTTCGCTGACCAGCATGAAGTGGGTGTTCACCCAGGTGCAGCCGTACTGCAAGCGCGCCGCCAGGCGATGGGCGCGGCCGGTGTCGCGGGTCCACACCGATGACGCCAGGCCGTAGTTGGAATCGTTGGCCCACGCCAGTGCCTGCGCCTCGTCGGTGAAGCGGGTCACCGAGACCACCGGGCCAAATACCTCGTTGCGCACGATCTCGTCATCCTGCAGAGCATCGGCCAGTACGGTTGGCTCGAAGAAGAAGCCGTCGCCCTCAATCGCCTTGCCACCGGTCACCAGGCGAATGTGCGGTTGGGCGATAGCCCGCTCCACAAGGCCTGCGACCTTGTCGCGGTGCTGGGCACTGATCAGTGGCCCCAGTTCCGTGTCCTCGGCGTCCTGCAGGCCGGGCTTGAGGCTGGCCACCGCTTCGCCCAGGCGTTGCACGAATGGCTCGTAGATGCCGTCCTGCACATACAGGCGGCAAGCCGCGGTGCAGTCTTGGCCGGCGTTGTAGAAGCCGAACGTGCGGATACCCTCGATGGCGGCGTCGATGTCGGCATCGTCGAACACCAGCACCGGCGCCTTGCCGCCCAGCTCCATGTGCATGCGCTTCACACTGTCGGCGGTGGCGCTGATGATGTGCGCGCCGGTGGGGATCGAACCGGTCAGCGACACCATGCGCACGTTCGGGTGGGTGACCAGCGGCGTGCCGACGGTTTGGCCACGGCCGAAGAGGATGTTGAGCACGCCAGGCGGCAGCAGGCCCTGCGCCAGTTCGCCCAGGCGCAGTGCGGTGAGCGGCGTCAGTTCGGACGGTTTGATCACTACGGTGTTGCCGGCTGCCAGGGCCGGCGCGACTTTCCAGGCCAGCATCATCAACGGGTAGTTCCACGGCGCGATCGAGGCGACCACGCCCAGTGGGTCGCGGCGGATCATCGAGGTGTGCCCAGGCAAGTATTCGCCGGCCGCCGAGCCGCCCAGGCAGCGCGCCGCCCCGGCGAAAAAGCGGAACACGTCGGCAATCGCCGGGATTTCGTCATTCAGCGCAGCACTGAAGGGCTTGCCGCAGTTCTGCGATTCGAGCCGGGCCAGTTCCTCGCCATGCTGCTCGATGGTGTCGGCCAGCGCCAGCAATGCCAGGGAGCGGTCCTTGGGGCTGGCTTGTGACCAGCCCTCGAAGGCCTGGTCGGCGGCACGCACGGCGCTGTCGACCTGCGCTTCGCTGGCTTCGTTGATTTGCGCCAGGGCGCTGCCCGAGGCGGGGTTGAGCACGGTCCAGGCCGGCCCCTCGCCGGCGACCAGGTGACCGTTGATCAGCATCTGCGTTTGCATGGAAGACTCCTCCAGGGTCATTTGCCACTGCCCGCGACGCTTTCGCCGCCGCGGGTCAGGTAATAGGCGCCGAGGATCGGCAGCATGGTCACCAGCATCACCAGCATGGCGACCACATTGGTCACGGGCACGTCGCGCGGGCGGCTGAGCTGGTTGAGCAACCAGATCGGCAGCGTGCGTTCGTGCCCTGCGGTAAAGGTGGTCACGATGATTTCGTCGAACGACAAAGCGAAGGCCAGCATGCCACCCGCCAGCAGCGCCGAGCCGAGGTTGGGCAGGATGATGTAGCGGAAGGTCTGCCAGCCATCCGCGCCCAGGTCCATCGAGGCTTCGATCAGGCTTTGCGAGGTCCGCCGCAGGCGGGCGATGACGTTGTTGTAGACGATCACCACGCAGAAGGTCGCGTGGCCGACCACGATGGTGAACAGGCCAGGTTCGATGCCCAGGCTCTTGAACGCGGAGAGCAGGGCGATACCGGTGATGATGCCAGGCAAGGCAATCGGCAAAATCAGCATCAGCGAGATGCCCTCCTTGCCAAAAAAGCTGCGCCGGTACAGCGCCGCCGAGGCCAGGGTGCCGAGCACCAGGGCAATCAGCGTGGCCAGGCAGGCAACCTGCAGCGACAGCTTGATGGCTTCCAGCACATCCGGGCGAGCGAAGGCCACGCTGAACCACTTCAGGGTAAAGCCCTGGGGCGGGAAGCTGAACGCGGCGTCTTCGGTATTGAAGGCGTAGAGGACGATGATCAGGATCGGGAAGTGCAGGAACAGCAACCCGCCCCAGGCCGCCAGGCGCAAGCCGGTTGATGCGTTTTCAGAGTGCATCGAATGCCCCCAGGCGCTTGACGATGGACAAGTAGACCGCGATCAGCACGATAGGCACCAAGGTAAACGCAGCGGCCATTGGCATGTTGCCGATCGCCCCTTGTTGGGCATAGACCATGCTGCCGATGAAGTAACCGGGCGGGCCGATCAGCTGCGGCACGATGAAGTCGCCCAGGGTCAGGGAGAAGGTGAAGATCGACCCCGCGGCAATGCCCGGGATCGACAGCGGCAAAATCACCTGCCAGAAAGTTTGCCTGGGCCTGGCCCCGAGGTCCGCCGAAGCTTGCAGCAAGGACGGCGGCAGGCGCTCCAGCGAGGCCTGAATCGGCAGGATCATGAACGGCAGCCAGATGTACACGAACACCATGAAGCGCCCCAGGTGCGAGGTCGACAGGGTACTGCCGCCAACGCCAGGCACTGTCAGCACCGCCTGCAGCAGGCCGTCCAGGTGCAGCACCTGGACGAACCACTGGGCCACGCCGCCCTTGGCCAGCAGCAAGGTCCAGGCGTAAGTCTTGACGATGTAGCTGGCCCACATCGGCATCATCACCGCGATGTAGAAAAATGCCTTGGTCTTGCCGCTGGTGTAGCGCGCCATGTAGTAGGCGATCGGGAAGGCCAGCACCGCGCTGGCCAGCGAGACTGCCACTGCCATGCCCAAGGTGCGCAGGATGATGTCGAAGTTCGACGGGTTGAACAGCGCCGCGAAATTGCCCAGGGTCAGGTCCGGGGTCACCGCCATGGTGAAGTCGTCGAAGGTATAGAACCCCTGCCACAGCAGGTTCAGCAACGAGCCCAGGTAGATCGCCCCGAACCAGGTCAGTGGCGGGATCAACAGCAGCATCAGGTAGAGATTGGGGCGCCGGTACAACAGGTTGGAGAACCTGCGCAGCGGGCTTGGGTTGGCGCGCGGGGCGTTCATCTCAGCGGCCCTCGTCGAGCACGGTTTCCTGCAGCGCCGTCATCGCTTCACGGGGCCAGCGCGCCAGTACCCGCTGGCCGGCCTGCCAGGTTGGCGGCTGTGCCTGCCAGCGGTCGTTGGCCTGGCTTACTGTCAGCAGCTGGCCGCTGTCCAACTGCAGCTCGAAGCGGGTCGCGCTGCCTTGATACTGCACGTCGTGCAACAGGCCACTGACTTGCACTTCATGGCTGGCAGCGGCCTGTTCGCCCAGGCGGATATGCTCGGGGCGGATGGAAAACGGCGCGGGGCTGCCATTGAGCTGCTCGGCCAACGCGCCGCGCACCACGTTCGAGGTGCCGACGAACTCGGCGACGAAGGTAGTGGCCGGCTTCATGTACAGGTTGCGCGGGGTGTCGACCTGTTCGATGCGCCCGCGGTTGAACACCGCGACCCGGTCGGACATTGACAGCGCTTCGGTCTGGTCGTGGGTGACGAAGATGAAGGTGATCCCCAGCTGGCGCTGGAGTTTTTTCAGTTCGCCCTGCATTTGCTCGCGCAGCTTCAGGTCCAGTGCCCCCAGCGGTTCGTCGAGCAACAGCACCCGTGGGCGGTTGACCAGGGCACGGGCGAGGGCGACGCGCTGGCGCTGGCCGCCGGACAGCTGCGCCGGTTTGCGCGCACCGTAACCGGCCAGCGCCACCATCGCCAAGGCCTCTTCAGCGCGGGCGTGGCGCTCGGCCCTGGCCACGCCTTTGACCTTGAGGCCGTAGGCGATGTTGTCGCGCACGTTCATGTGCGGGAACAGTGCGTAGTCCTGGAACACGGTGTTGACGTCGCGTTGGTAGGGCGGCACGCCTGCAGCTTCGACGCCATGGATGCGGATCGAGCCAGTGTTGGGTTGTTCGAAGCCTGCGATCAGGCGCAGGCAGGTGGTCTTGCCCGAGCCGGAAGGGCCGAGCATGGAAAAAAACTCGCCATCTTCGATGTCGATGCTGACCTGGTCGACGGCCTTGACCTCGCCGAAGGTGCGTGAAACGTGGGTGAACTGGACGGCTAGGGGCATGGGCGGTACTCAGCTGTGCTTGTAGTGCCTGCACCGCCCCTTTCGCGGGGCAAGCCCGCTTCCACATGGACCGTAGCGACGCTGCCCTTGTGGCAGCGGGCTCGTCCCGCGAAGGGGCCGGTGCAGGCTCATTCGACCTTAGCGTCCACCCATGATCGCAATATAATCCTGCGTCCACCGGCTGTACGGCACGAACTTGCCCCCCTGGGCCTGCGGGGTCTTCCAGAAGGCAATCTTGTCGAAGTTGTCGAAGCCATTGGTCTTGCACCCTTCGGCGCCCAGCAGTTCGCTGCCGGTGCAGGCCGCAGGCACAGCGGGCAACGAACCGAACCAGGCCGCCACATCACCTTGCACCTTCGGTTGCAGCGACCAGTCCATCCATTTGTAGGCACAGTTGGGGTGTTTGGCCTCGCTGTGCAGCATGGTGGTGTCGGCCCAGCCCGTGGCGCCTTCTTTCGGAATGGTCGAGGCCACCGGCTGGTTCTCGGCTTTCAGGCCGTTGACCATGTAACCCCAGGAGCTGGACGCGGCCACACCTTCGTTCTTCACATCGCTCATCTGCACCGTGGCGTCATGCCAGTAGCGGTGAATCAGCGGCTGCTGCTGGCGCAACAGTTCGAGCACCGCCTTGTACTGGGTCTCGTTCAGTTCGTAGGGGTCCTGGATGCCCAGTTCCGGCTTGGCCGACTTCAGGTACAGCGCCGCATCGGCGATGTAGATCGGCCCGTCGTAGGCTTGCACGCGGCCTTTGTTCGGCTTGCCGTCGGGCAGGTTTTGCGGTTCGAAGACCACGCCCCAGCTGGTCGGCGGCTGCTTGAATACCGTGGTGCTGTACAGCAGCACGTTCGGCCCCCATTGGTACGGGGTGCCGTAGGCTTGCTTGTCGACCACGTACCAGCCGCCGTTTTGCAGGCGCGGGTCGATGTTTTTCCAGTTGGGGATCAGCGCGGTGTTGATCGGCTGTACCCGCTTGCCGGCGATCAGCCGCAGCGACGCGTCGCCCGAGGCGGTGACCAGGTCGTAGCCGCCCTTGGTCATCAGGCTGACCATTTCGTCCGAGGTGGCGGCGGTCTTGACGCTGACCTTGCAGCCGGTTTCCTTTTCAAAGCCGGTGACCCAATCGTAGGCCTTGTCGCTTTCACCGCGCTCGATGTAGCCGGGCCAGGCGACGATATCCAGGCGCCCTTCGCCGGCTCCCAGGGCTTTGAGCGGTTCGGCGGCCTGCAGGCTGGCGCTGGCGAGCAACGCGCCGGTCATGGCGCCGAGCAATGCGGTCTTGTGCGCTGACATGGTGTTCCCTCTTCTTGGAGATCTAGGTCGGGGCAGTCATCAAGCAAGCAGTGGAGCGATTGTTATAAGCGTAGTGCGATTGCGCGAGGTATTGGCGATATCGAGTCTAGTTGGCTTTTTGCTGGCCAATGCAACATCCGGAAGCAAATCCCCCCGTGGCGATCGCGTGGGCAAGGCTTAATCTGGCCATTCTTTTGCGACGTCTGGAGGCACCTGAATGAACACCCGCGGACTGCTCGACCAACTGCTCAAGTCCGGCCAGCAACTGCTCGAAAAACAGGCCGGCAAAGGCGGCTCAGGCAAGCCCGGCACCAGCGCCGGCGGCCTTGGCGGCCTGCTCTCCGGCGTGGGTGGCGGCGCGTTGGGGGCAGGGGCGCTGGGCCTGTTGCTGGGTAGCAAGAAGGCCCGCAAATATGGCGGCAAAGCCCTGACCTACGGTGGCCTGGCTGCGCTCGGGGTGCTGGCCTACAAGGCCTACGGCAACTGGCAGGCGCGCCAGCCGGGGGCAGGGCAGGCGCCCGAGCCGCAAACCCTCGACCGCCTGCCACCGGCCCAGGCCGAGCAGCACAGCCAGGCGGTGCTGCGCGCCCTGGTGGCAGCGGCCAAGTCCGATGGCCATATCGATGAGCGCGAGCGCGCCTTGATCGAAGGCGAGTTCACCCGCCTGGACACGGACCGCGAACTGCAACACTGGCTGCACGATGAGCTGAACAAACCGCTGGACCCGGCCGAAGTGGCGCGTGCTGCGCAAACACCGGAAATGGCCGCCGAGATGTACCTGGCCAGTGTAATGATGGTCGATCATGAAAACTTCATGGAGCGCGCCTACCTGGACGAACTCGCCCGGCAGCTGCGCCTGGACCCGGCATTGCGCCAGGAACTGGAGAGCCAGGTGCGGCTCGCCGCAGGCCAATAGCAGGCGGCTTGGCTTGTCCATCAGGCAAGGATGCCTGAATACCCCGCATTTCAGCCGCAAAAGCGTAGGATGCCTGGGCTATACTTCGGCGATTTTTCCCGCTCGTTGTGAATTCCTGAGGGCTGAATGTGAAAAACTGGACCTTGCGCCAACGGATCCTGGCAAGTTTCGCCGTGATCATCGCCATCATGCTGCTGATGATCGTAGCCGCCTACTCGCGGCTGGTGGCGATCGAAAGTGCCGAGGAGGCAGTGGGGACCGACAGCATCCCCGGGGTCTACTACAGCTCGATGATCCGCAGTGCCTGGGTCGACAGCTACGTCACCAGTCAGCAATTGGTGGGCTTGTCCAACCGCCGCGAAATCACCTCGGCGGACCTGGAACTGTTCAAGAGCTTCGAGGACCGCCTCAAGCAGCACATGGCCAGTTACCAGAACACCATCAAGGACAGCGACGACCAGGCCCGCTTCGACAGCTTCGTGCAGCTGGAACAGAACTACATCAAGATCGTCGGCCAGGTGCTGGACACCTACCGCCAGCGCAACTATGACGAAGCCGAACGGCTGATCATCGAAGTGCTCACCCCGGCGTGGGTCGATGGCCGCAAGCACCTCAACGACGTGATCGAGAACAACCGTGCCTCGGCCGACGCCGCCACCCACGATATCGTCAGCGCCGTCAGCACAGCCAAGGGCAGCATGATGGTTTCGCTGCTGCTGGCAATCGTTGCCGCCGGGATCTGCGGGTTGCTACTGATGCGCGCCATCAGCGCCCCCATGCAGCGTATCGTCCACGCCCTCGACAGGCTGCGTTCGGGTGACCTGAGCATGCGCCTGAGCCTGGACCGCAAGGACGAGTTCGGCGCCATCGAAAGCGGCTTCAACGAAATGGCCGAGGCGCTGGCCAACCTGGTGTCCCAGGCCCAGCGGTCATCGGTGCAGGTGACCACCTCGGTGACCGAGATCGCCGCCACGTCCAAGCAGCAGCAGGCCACCGCCACCGAGACCGCTGCGACCACCACCGAAATCGGCGCCACCTCGCGGGAAATCGCCGCCACCTCGCGTGACCTGGTACGCACCATGACCGAGGTCACCTCTGCCGCCGATCAGGCCTCCAGCCTGGCCGGCTCCGGCCAGCAAGGCCTGGCCCGCATGGAAGAAACCATGCACCAGGTGATGGGCGCCGCCGACCTGGTCAATGCCAAGCTCGGCATCCTCAACGAAAAGGCCAGCAACATCACCCAGATGGTGGTGACCATTGTCAAGGTGGCCGACCAGACCAACCTGTTGTCGCTCAATGCCGCCATCGAAGCGGAAAAAGCCGGCGAATATGGCCGTGGCTTCGCCGTGGTGGCGACCGAGGTACGCCGCCTGGCTGACCAGACGGCGGTGGCCACCTACGACATCGAGCAGATGGTGCGCGAAATCCAGTCGGCGGTGTCGGCCGGGGTCATGGGCATGGACAAGTTCTCTGAAGAAGTGCGCCGTGGCATGTTCGAGGTGCAGCAAGTGGGCGAGCAGCTCAGCCAGATCATCCATCAGGTGCAGGCCCTGGCGCCGCGTGTGCTGATGGTTAACGAGGGCATGCAGGCCCAGGCCACCGGCGCCGAGCAGATCAACCAGGCGTTGGCCCAGCTGAGCGATGCCAGCACCCAGACGGTCGAGTCGCTGCGCCAGGCCAGTTTTGCCATTGACGAGCTCAGCCAGGTGGCAGCAGGCCTGCGTGGCGGCGTGTCGCGATTCAAAGTCTGACGACCATGAACGACCTGCAACCCCGCGCAGCGCAGGCAAGCGACGCCAAGGGCGCGTTGTACCTGCAGTTTCGCATCGCTGACCAGCGTTTTGCCCTGGATGTGCACGAGGTGATCGAGGTGCTGCCGCGTCGGCCGCTCAAGCCGATTGCCCAGGCGCCGTCGTGGGTCGCGGGCATCCTTGCGCACCGCGGCGCACTGGTGCCGGTGGTCGACCTGTCGGCACTGAGCTTTGGCCAGGCGGCGGCGCAACGCACTAGCACGCGGCTGGTGCTGGTGCGTTATCGGGGCGACTTGCAGCTTGGGCTAATCCTTGAACAGGCCACCGAGACCTTGCGTTGCCGCCCCGAAGAATTCCAGCCGTATGGCTTGGACAACGGCGACGCACCGTACCTGGGGCCCGTGCGCCAGGATGCCCAGGGCCTGGTGCAGCGCATCGCCGTTGATGACCTGCTGACTGATGCCGTGCGTGAGCTGTTGTTTGCCGATGAACGCGGGGCCTCTGCGCCAGGAATGCCGACATGATTGAACAGCGTTTCTTCCGCTATCTGCACGAGCGCATCGGCCTGGACGTGGAGTCGGTAGGTGCGCCGATGGTCGAGCGTGCCTTGCGCCAGCGCTGCAGTGCCGTGAACGCCGTGGACCTGGACGACTACTGGCTGCGCCTGCAGCAGTCGGCGGACGAGCAACAGGCCCTGATCGAGGCGGTCATCGTCCCCGAGACTTGGTTCTTCCGTTATCCAGAATCCTTCACGGCCCTGGTGGGCCTGGCCCATAAGCGCCTGGCAGAACTGGCCGGCGCACGCCCGGTGCGGCTGCTCAGCCTGCCGTGCTCGACCGGCGAAGAACCTTATTCACTGGCCATGGCGCTGCTCGAGGGGGGCATGAGCCCTGGCACGTTCGTGATCGATGGCATCGACATCAGCCCCCTTTCGGTGGCCAAGGGTGAGCAGGCGGTTTACGGACGCAATGCGTTTCGCGGCAGCGACCTGGGGTTTCGTGAGCGCTTTTTCGATGCGCTCGGTGACGGCCACCGCTTGCATGATCGCGTGCGTCAGCAAGTCAGCCTGCAAGTGGGCAATGTGCTGGACCCGGCCCTGGCCAGCCG
This sequence comes from Pseudomonas sp. DCB_AW, assembly GCF_026240895.1. Classification (NCBI taxonomy): domain Bacteria; kingdom Pseudomonadati; phylum Pseudomonadota; class Gammaproteobacteria; order Pseudomonadales; family Pseudomonadaceae; genus Pseudomonas; species Pseudomonas sp. DCB_AW. The sequence goes on along the minus strand of NZ_JAPFCE010000029.1, from coordinate 26,714 downwards.
CGATGGCCTGTACGACTTCGTGTTCTGTCGCAATCTGTTGATTTATTTCGACGTGGCCACCCAGCAGCGCGTGTTCGAGGTGCTCAAACGCCTGGCTCATCCGCAGGGTGTGCTGTTTATCGGGCCTGCCGAAGGCAGCTTGCTGGCGCGGCTGGGCATGCGCCCGCTGGGTATCGCTCAATCGTTCGCCTACGTGCGTCAGGAGGGCGCCGTGGCACCGGCCCGCGTGCTACCCGCGCCGCCAGCCAAGCGCGCGCTGCCGCCTTTGCCCCTGCCCGTGTACCCGCCGCCGACGCCGTCATTGGCGCGGCCGTTGCGAGCGCTTCCGTTCACTGCCAAGGCGCCACTGCCAGCGGACAGCAAAGGCGAGAACGAAGCCGAACTGCTGGCCAGCATTGCCCAGCATGCCAACGCGGGCGCCAGTGCGCAGGCGCGTGCCGCCTGCCAGCGCTACTTGAGCCAGTTCGCGCCGACGGCGCAGGTTTACTACTGGCTGGGCTTGCTCAGTGATACCGAAGGCGACGCTGGCCAGGCGCTTACCCACTATCGCAAGGCCCTGTACCTGGAGCCGCAGCACCCCGAAGCCTTGGTGCACCTGGCGGCCTTGCTCGCGGCCCAGGGCGACCTGGCAGGCGCCCAGCGTTTGCAGGCGCGTGCTGCACGGGCGGGACGGGAGCCTGAACGATGAGGGGTGAATCCGCGATGCAACTGCTTGCGCAGGACGACGAGCGCATCGACGACTGCTGGAACCGCATCGGCGTGCACGGTGACAAACAGTGCCCGCTGCTGGAGCGGCATATTCATTGCCGCAACTGTGACGTGTATGCCGCTGCCGCCACGCGCCTGCTCGACCGTTATGCCCTGCTGCAGGATGACCACGCCGCAGTTGCGCCAGCGGCCGAGGAATCGGTTGGCCGCTCCATGCTGCTGTTCAGGCTCGGCGAAGAATGGCTGGCCTTGGCGACCGCCTGCCTGGCTGAAATCGCCCCCTTGCAGGCGGTGCATTCGCTGCCGCACCAGCGTTCCCGAATGCTGCAGGGCGTCGCCAACGTGCGCGGTGCATTGGTGCCGTGCCTGTCGCTGGCTGATTTGCTGGGTGTGCAGCCGGCGGCTGGGCAGCAACGCAGCGGCCGCGAGATGCCGCGCATGCTGATCCTGGCTGCCGAAGGGGGGCCGGTGGTGATGGCGGTCGAGGAAATCGACGGCATTCACCGGCTTGACCCGACGCTGCTGGGCAGTGGCCAGGACGCTACCCACTTCACCGCGGCGGTGCTGCAGTGGCGCGGCCGCAGTGTGCGGGTGCTGGACGATCAACACTTACTGTCTGCGGTGCAGCGGAGCCTGTCATGACCCCAGAGCAAATGCGCGACGCATCGTTGCTCGAGCTGTTCAGCCTGGAAGCCGAGGCGCAGACCCAGGTGCTCAGCGCCGGCCTGATGGCGCTGGAGCGCAACCCCACCCAGGCCGACCAGTTGGAAGCCTGCATGCGCGCGGCCCACTCCCTGAAAGGGGCCGCACGTATTGTCGGGGTCGATGCTGGCGTGAGCGTGGCCCACGTGATGGAAGACTGCCTGGTGGCGGCGCAGGAAGGCCGCTTGCGGCTGAGCGCCGAGCATATCGATGCGCTGCTGCAGGGGACCGACCTGTTGATGCGCATCGCCACGCCGGGCGACGCGGGCGCCCAAGCGACACTGCCGGTGTTCCTCGCGCAGATGGCCAGCTTGCTGGACCCGGGCGCGGCACCGGCGTCGCTGCCAATGGCGATGGCCATGCCGTCGCCGACAGCGCCCGTGCCAACCCTGCCTGTCGAGCCCTTGGCGATGGCCCCCGAGCCCATGGACGTGGACGTCGAGCTTGAGCCCGCGCCGCGGCGCAAGGCCGGTAAACGCGCCGGCGAAGGCGCTGAGCGGGTGCTGCGGGTCACGGCCGACCGCCTCAACAGCTTGCTCGACCTGTCCAGCAAGTCGCTGGTCGAGACCCAGCGGCTCAAGCCTTACCTGGCCACCCTGCAGCGCCTCAAGCGCATGCATGGCCAAGGCATGCAGGCACTCGATGGTTTGCGCATGCAACTGGAGGACAGTGGCCAGAGCAGCGAGGTGCTCGAAGCCCTGGCCCAGACCCAGCGCTTGTTGGTCGAGACCCAGCAGATTCTGCAGCAGCAGGCCGCCGACCTCGACGAGTTCGGCTGGCAGGCCAGCCAGCGTGCGCAATTGCTCTACGACACGGCGCTGGCCTGCCGGATGCGGCCCTTTGCCGACGTTCTGGCCGGGCAGAGCCGCATGGTCCGTGACCTTGGCCGGTCTCTGGGCAAGCCGGTGCGCTTGGTGATCGAAGGTGAAAAGACCCAGGTCGACCGCGATGTGCTGGAAAAGCTCGAAGCCCCGCTGACCCACCTGCTGCGCAATGCGGTCGACCATGGCATCGAACTGCCAGAGCGGCGCCTGCTGGCAGGCAAGGCGCAGGAGGGCGTGATTCGCCTGCGTGCCTCGCACCAGGCCGGCATGCTCAGCCTCGAGCTGATCGACGATGGCGCCGGCATCGACCTGGAGCGCCTGCGCAGCGCCATCGTCGAACGGGCCATGTCGCCGGCCGACACCGTGGCGCGGATGAGCGAGGCCGAGCTGATCACGTTCTTGTTCCTGCCCGGCTTCAGCCTGCGCGACAAGGTGACTGAGGTGTCAGGGCGCGGGGTTGGCCTGGACGCCGTGCAACACATGATCCGCGAGCTGCGCGGGTCGATCGAATTGACCCAGCTGGCCGGGCAGGGCTGCCGCTTCCACCTGCAGGTGCCGCTGACGTTGTCGGTGGTGCGCAGCCTGGTGGTGGAAGTGGGCGGCGAAGCCTATGCCTTCCCGCTCGCGCACATCGAACGCACGCTGGAGGTGACGGCCGAGCAGATCGTGCAGATCGAAGGGCGTCAGCATTTTTGGCATGAAGGGCGGCACATCGGCCTGGTGGCGGCCAGCCAGTTGCTCAATCGCCCGGCAGGGCAAACCGAGGAAAGCAGCCTGCGGGTGGTGGTGATTCGAGAGCGCGAGCAACTCTACGGGGTAGCCGTGGAACGCTTGATCGGGGAGCGGGTGCTGGTGGTGATGCCCCTAGATCCGCGCCTGGGCAAGGTCCAGGACATCTCCTCCGGGGCATTGCTCGACGATGGCTCGGTGGTGCTGATCGTCGACGTCGAAGACCTGCTGCGCTCGGTGGAAAAACTGCTCAGTACCGGCAGCCTGGAGCGCATCGAGCGGGGCAACAGTGGCACCCGCGGCCTGGCGCGCAAGCGCATCCTGGTGGTCGACGACTCGCTCACCGTGCGCGAACTGCAGCGCAAACTGTTGGGTAACCGCGGTTACGAAGTGGCTGTGGCGGTGGATGGCATGGACGGCTGGAATGCCCTGCGCGGCGAAGACTTCGACTTGCTGATCACCGACATCGACATGCCGCGCATGGATGGCATCGAACTGGTCACCCTGGTGCGCCGGGACCAGCGCCTGCAATCGCTGCCGGTGATGGTGGTGTCGTACAAGGACCGTGAGGAAGACCGGCGGCGTGGCCTGGACGCTGGCGCCGACTACTATTTGGCAAAGGCCAGTTTCCACGACGATGCGTTGCTGGATGCTGTGGTGGAGCTGATTGGAGGTGCTCAGGGATGAAGATCGCCATCGTCAACGATATGCCCATGGCGGTGGAGGCGTTGCGCCGGGCGCTGGCCTTCGAGCCCGCGCACCAGGTGATCTGGGTGGCGGGCAACGGCGCCGAGGCGGTGCAGCAGTGCGCCGAGCAGCAGCCAGACCTGATCCTCATGGACTTGATCATGCCGGTGATGGATGGGGTAGAGGCGACGCGGCGGATCATGGCCGAAACCCCCTGCGCCATCGTCATCGTCACGGTCGACCGCAAGCAGAACGTGCACCGGGTGTTCGAGGCCATGGGCCATGGCGCGCTGGATGTGGTCGATACACCGGCCCTGGGCGCGGGCGATGCCCGTGAGGCGGCGGCGCCACTGCTGCGCAAGATCCTCAACATCGGCTGGCTGATAGGCCAGCAGCGCACGCCGGCCGCGCGCCCGGTTGCCACGCCATTGCGCGAGGCATCCCAGCGTCGTGGCTTGGTGGCAATCGGTTCGTCGGCCGGCGGCCCGGCCGCACTCGAGGTGCTGCTCAAGGGCTTGCCGCCGGCATTCCCGGCGGCCATCGTGCTGGTCCAGCACGTCGACCAGGTATTCGCCGCAGGCATGGCCGAATGGCTCAGCAGCGCTGCCGGCCTGCCGGTGCGCCTGGCCCGTGAGGGCGAACCGCCGCAGCCGGGGCAAGTCCTGCTGGCGGGCACCAACCACCATATCCGCCTGCTGCAAAATGGTCAGCTGGCCTACACTGCCGAACCCGTCAACGAAATCTACCGGCCTTCGATCGATGTGTTCTTCGAGAGCGTGGCACGCTACTGGAGCGGCGATGCGGTGGGTGTGCTGCTCACCGGCATGGGCCGCGACGGTGCCCAGGGCCTCAAACAGATGCGCCAGCAGGGCTTCCTGACCATCGCCCAGGACCAGGCCAGCAGTGCCGTATACGGCATGCCCAAGGCCGCCGCGGCGATTGACGCGGCGGTGGAAATCCGCCCGCTGGAGCGAATCGCCGGGCGATTGATGGAATTCTTTGCAAAATGACGATATGTATTGAATCACGCCGCCTGGTCGGCGGTGATCAGGTGAATAGGCATGAATGATCTACCGATCGAAGGTTTCGCGACCACCAACGAGAACTCGGCGATGGTGCTGTTGGTCGACGATCAGGCAATGATCGGCGAGGCGGTGCGTCGTGGCCTTGCCCATGAAGACAACATCGACTTCCATTTCTGCGCCGACCCGCACCAGGCCGTGGCCCAGGCCATGCGCATCAAACCGACGGTGATCCTGCAGGACCTGATCATGCCGGGCCTGGATGGGCTGACGCTGGTGCGTGAGTACCGCAACAACCCGGCTACCCAGGATATCCCGATCATCGTCCTGTCGACCAAGGAAGACCCGCTGGTGAAGAGCGCGGCGTTTGCTGCGGGGGCCAACGACTACCTGGTCAAGTTGCCGGACAACATCGAACTGGTGGCGCGCATTCGCTACCACTCGCGTTCCTACCTGACGTTGCTCCAGCGTGACGAGGCGTACCGCGCCCTGCGGGTCAGCCAGCAGCAGTTGCTCGATTCCAACCTGATGCTGCAGCGGTTGATGAACTCCGATGGCCTGACCGGGCTGTCCAACCGGCGGCACTTCGACGAATACCTGGAGCTGGAATGGCGCCGGGCCATGCGTGAGCAGCAGCAGTTGTCGTTGTTGATGATCGATGTCGACTACTTCAAGGCCTACAACGACAGTTTCGGGCATTTGGCGGGTGATGAGGCGTTGCGCCAGGTGGCTGAAGCGATCCGCGGCTCGTGCTCGCGGCCGACCGATCTGCCGGCGCGTTATGGCGGCGAGGAGTTTGCCCTGGTGTTGCCCAATACGTCCCCAGGCGGGGCGCGGCTGATTGCCGAGAAACTGCGCCAGACGGTGTTGGCATTGGGCATACCGCACACGGCGCCAGCGGCGGATTCGCGGTTGACGGTGAGCATTGGCCTGGCGACTCAGACACCGGCGGTGGGCGGGCATTGCCGGCAGTTGATTTCGGCGGCGGACAAGGGGCTGTACCTGGCCAAGAATGGGGGGCGTAACCAGGTGGGTATTGCTTGAGGTTGCGGCTACGGCGTAGTGCTTCGTAGTTCCGGGTGCAGGGTACCGCCCGGCGGGTCTGCCGCCATGCGTTGGACTCGGTTATACTCGCAGGCTTTTCACCGAATTCGCACGAGAGCCGTCGCCCATGGAAATCCAACCGATCCTGAACACCATCAAGGACCTCACCGAGCGTTCCCAGTCAATTCGGGGGTATCTTTGACTACGATCAAAAGCATGACCGCCTGATCGAAGTCAACCGCGAGCTGGAAGACCCGGCCGTCTGGAACAAGCCTGAGTACGCCCAGGCCCTGGGCCGCGAACGTGCCATGCTGGTACAGGTCGTCGAGACGTTGGACAAGATGGCCAACGGCCTGGCCGACTGCAAGGACCTGCTCGACATGGCCGTCGAGGAAGAGGACGAAAGCGCCGTCGGCGACGTCGTGACCGAGCTGGAAGGCCTGGAAGAAAAACTGGCCCAGCTTGAGTTCCGTCGCATGTTCAGCGGCGAGATGGACATGAACAACGCCTACCTGGACATCCAGGCCGGCTCCGGTGGTACCGAAGCGCAGGACTGGGCCAACATCCTGCTGCGCATGTACCTGCGCTGGGCCGACAAGCGTGGTTTCGACGCCACCATCATCGAGCTCTCCGAAGGTGAAGTCGCCGGCATCAAGGGCGCCACCGTGCACATCAAGGGCGAATATGCCTTCGGCTGGTTGCGCACCGAAATCGGCGTGCACCGCCTGGTTCGCAAGAGCCCGTTCGACTCCGGCGCCCGTCGCCACACCTCGTTCTCGGCGGTGTTCGTGTCGCCCGAGATCGACGACAAGGTCGAAATCGACATCAACCCGTCTGACCTGCGCGTCGACACCTACCGCTCTTCGGGCGCTGGTGGTCAGCACGTAAACACCACCGACTCCGCGGTGCGTATTACCCACGTGCCGACCAACACCGTGGTGGCCTGCCAGAACGAACGCTCCCAGCACGCCAACAAAGACACCGCCATGAAAATGCTGCGGGCCAAGTTGTACGAGCTGGAGATGCAGAAGCGCAACGCCGCTTCCCAGGCGCTGGAAGACAGCAAGTCGGACATCGGTTGGGGCCACCAGATCCGCTCCTACGTACTGGATGACTCGCGCATCAAGGACTTGCGGACCGGCGTTGAGCGCAGCGACTGCCAGAAGGTGCTGGACGGCGACCTCGACCAGTACCTGGAAGCGAGCCTCAAGCAAGGGCTGTAAGCCGCACACCACTGCCGCGATGCCTGGCTACCCGCCGGCATCGCGTGCCCTGCCCGAAAAGGGCAACGAATACCTGATGGAAAGAATGACGACATGAGCGACCTCAATAGCGCACCGCAAGACCTGCAACAGGAAGAAAACGCCCTGATCGCCCTGCGCAAGGAAAAACTTGCCGCAGAGCGCGCCAAGGGCAATGCCTTCCCCAATGACTTCCGTCGCGACAGCTACTGCAACGACCTGCAGAAGCAGTACGCCGACAAGACCAAGGAAGAACTGGAAGCTGCAGCGATTCCGGTCAAGGTTGCCGGGCGCATCATGCTCAACCGTGGCTCGTTCATGGTCATCCAGGACATGACTGGCCGCATCCAGGTCTACGTCAACCGCAAGACCCTGCCGGAAGAAACCCTGGCCGCCGTCAAGACCTGGGACCTGGGCGACATCATCAGCGCCGAGGGCACCCTGGCCCGCTCCGGCAAAGGTGACCTGTACGTCGAGATGACCAACGTGCGCCTGCTGACCAAGTCGCTGCGCCCGCTGCCCGACAAGCACCATGGCCTGACCGACACCGAGCAGCGCTACCGTCAGCGTTACGTCGACCTGATGGTCAACGAAGAAACCCGCCACACCTTCCGTGTTCGCTCGCAGGTGATTTCGCACATCCGCAAATTCCTGATCGAGCGCGACTTCCTCGAAGTCGAGACGCCGATGCTGCAGACCATCCCTGGCGGCGCAGCGGCCAAGCCGTTCGAAACCCACCACAACGCCTTGGATATGGCCATGTTCCTGCGCATTGCGCCGGAGCTGTACCTCAAGCGTCTGGTAGTCGGTGGTTTCGAGAAAGTTTTCGAGATCAACCGCAACTTCCGTAACGAAGGCGTTTCGACCCGGCACAACCCCGAGTTCACCATGCTCGAGTTCTACCAGGCCTACGCTGACTACACCGATAACATGGACCTCACCGAAGAGCTGTTCCGCGAGTTGGCGCAGCTGGTGCTGGGCAGCACCGACGTGCCGTACGGCGACAAGGTGTTCCACTTCGGCGAGCCGTTCGTGCGCCTGTCGGTGTTCGACTCGATCCTCAAGTACAACCCTGAGCTGACCGCTGCCGACCTGCAAGACGTCGACCGTGCCCGTGACATCGCCAAAAAGGCCGGTGCCAAGGTGCTGGGCCACGAAGGCCTGGGCAAGCTGCAAGTGATGATTTTCGAAGAGCTGGTCGAGCACAAGCTGGAGCAGCCGCACTTCATCACCGAGTACCCGTTCGAAGTGTCGCCGCTGGCCCGTCGCAACGACGACAACCCGGCCGTGACCGACCGCTTCGAGCTGTTCATCGGTGGCCGCGAAATCGCCAACGCCTACTCCGAGCTGAACGATGCCGAAGACCAGGCTGAGCGCTTCCTGGCCCAGGTGGCCGAGAAGGATGCTGGTGACGACGAAGCCATGCACTACGATGCCGACTTCGTCCGCGCCCTGGAATACGGCATGCCGCCAACCGCCGGTGAAGGCATCGGCATCGACCGCCTGGTGATGCTGCTGACCAACTCGCCGTCGATTCGCGATGTGATCCTGTTCCCACATATGCGTCCGCAGGCCTGAGTGATCTGAGAAAGCCGCCTCTAGGGGCGGCTTTTTCTTGCCTGAAGCCTTATGTTGTCTGCACCGGCCCCTTCGCGGGCAAGCCCGCTCCCACAGGAATTGCGCGCGGTACGATCCCTGTGGGAGCGGGCTTGCCCGCGAAAGGGCCGGTACTGACAACCCCTGTTCATGAGGTACCCCCGTGACCCCCGCAATCGCTGAGCAAGGCGCCGCCGGCATCGCCACCGCCGTCGCCGAAAGTGTGCAGTACCAGGGCCGCAAGACCGCCCGCCAAGGCAGCGAGCAGCGCCGCCAGCTGATCCTTGACGCCGCCATGCGCATCGTCGTGCGCGATGGTGTGCGCGGTGTGCGCCACCGTGCCGTGGCCGCCGAGGCGGGTGTGCCGTTGTCGGCCACCACCTATTACTTCAAGGACATCGAGGACCTGCTCACCGATACCTTCGCCCAGTACGTCGAGCGCAGCGCCGCCTACATGGCCAAGCTCTGGGCCAACACCGAGGTGGTGCTGCGCCAGATGCTCGCCCAGGGTGATGGCAGCCCGCAGGCGCGAGCGCGGCTGGCCGACGAAGTGGCAAGCATGACCGCTGACTATGTGTCGCGTCAGTTGCTCAACCGGCGCGACTTTCTGATGGCCGAACAGGCCTTCCGCCAGGAGGCACTGCTGTGCCCGCGTTTGGCCGAGCTGGTGTGCGCCCACGACCAGATTCTGCTGCACGGCACCCGGCAATTGCTGCAGGTGGTCGGCTCACGGCAACCGGAACAAGACGCCCAAATGTTGACGGCGATTATCGAGCAGATGGAATATCAGGGCCTGCTCAAGGATGCGAACGCGCAAGCCGATGGGCAGATGCTCGCTATGCTTACCCGTTACCTGCACCTGGTGTTGGCATCGGCCTGAGCTGAGACCTTATTTTCAAGGAGAACCTGATGAAAGCCTGGCGTGTGGTGCTGTTGACGCTGTCATTCCTGCTGCTGGGCGGTTGTCTGGTGACCTTCCATGAGCCCTTGCCGAGCAACCAGGCCGCGCCCAAGGCCCTGCTCGGCAAGTGGAGCAGCAAGGACGCCTGGGGCGAACCGCTGAAGCTGTCGATCAGCCGCAGTGGCGGCGATGCCTACAAGGCGGTGGCCACGGCCAAGGGCAAAGCCCCCGAAGAGTACGTTTTCACCGTCTCGCGCCACGGCAACCGCTGGTACCTCTCGGCCGGCGTGCCCAAGCGCCTGGGTGGCAATTTCCTGATTGGCGGTTTTGAAGTCGTCGATGGCAAGGAACTGGTGGTGTACAACCTGGATGTCGAGCAGGTGCAGCAGGCCGTGAAAAACAAAGAGCTGACCGGGCGCAACACCGAAGTGCCGGAAGACAACGGCGAGGGCGTGCTCATCGACAGCCCCTCGGCGCGGGTGCTGGCCTACCTGGACGACCCGGCCAACTCCGACCTGTTCGTCGAGGTGGCACGCTTCCAGCGCTCCGGCAAGTAATGACCTCTGCCGTGCTTTTCAGGGTTTGAAACTGCAATGCGATCCCGGTAGGAGCAGCCTTGTGCTGCGAAAGGGCCGGTAAGACAACAGATATTTGTTGCCGATAAAGGCCTCTTCGCAGCACAAGGCTGCTCCTACAGGGACCGAGGCCGAGGCAGATAAGGAGTCCCCGGTGGACGAGTACCAGCAGACCATACGCGCGCTGTCAGACCGCATCGTTGCGGCGCAGACCCCCATCCGCGTACTCGATGCGGTGAAATGGGACGACAACATCCGCCACGGCTTCCTCAAGGCCAAGGGCAAAGAGCCACCCGCGGTAGACCGCGCCTATTACCAGTCGCGGCCGCTGTCGTTCGACTCCAGCGCAGTCAAGGCCGAATTCCAGAACATCGAACGTGACATCACTCGCCGGCTCGGGCAGTTCAACCCGGTCGGGCAGATCATGCGGCGCATGTGCAAGGAATACCGCATGGTGGTGCGTATGCTCGAAGCACGCGGCACCGAGGACTTCGGGCTGATCTCGCAGGAGCTGTACGGCGCGGCGTCCGACGCCTTCCACGCCGGTGACCCAACCCTGGCCGACTTGGGCCTGATGCTGTCGGACTACCTGAACAACATCGATGGCCGCGGCGACCTCAAGGACGAGCCAAAGAACCTCACCGCCAAAGAGGCCGTGGACATCCTCCAGCGCCGCCTGAACAAGGTGTTCGGCGAGGCCGAAGAAACCATCCGCGTGTTCGAGTCCGACGGTATCGTCGCCGATGCGGCGGCCGGTGCCGACTACATCAAGGTACGTGCCGATGCCATGTTCAACAGCCGCGACGTGCGTGCGCTGGAGGTGCATGAAGGCCTGGTGCATGTGGGGACCACGCTGAACGGCCTCAACCAGCCGATCTGCACCTTCCTGGCCAAGGGCCCACCCTCATCGACGGTGACCCAGGAGGGGCTGGCGATCCTCATGGAGGTGATTGCCTTCGCCTCTTACCCCAGCCGGCTGCGCAAGCTCACCAACCGTACACGCGCCATCCACATGGTCGAGGAGGGCGCCGACTTCCTCCAGGTGTTCGAGTTCTTCCGTGCCCAAGGCTTTGAAATGGCGCAGAGCTACAGCAACGCCAGCCGAGTGTTCCGCGGCTCGGTGCCCAACGGGCTACCATTCACCAAGGACTTGTCCTACCTCAAGGGCTTCATCATGGTTTACAACTACATTCAGTTGGCCGTGAAGAAGGGCAAGCTCGAGCAGATCCCGCTGCTGTTCTGCGGCAAGACCACGCTGGAAGACATGCGCACCTTGCGCCAACTGGTCGAGGAGGGGCTGGTCGAACCGCCCAAGTACTTGCCCGAACAGTTCCGTGACCTCAACGCACTGTCGGCCTGGATGTGCTTCTCCAACTTCCTCAACCACCTGAGCCTGGATCGCATTGAAGCCGACTACGCGAACATTCTCTGAACGCTGCCGCCTGCTGGCCCTTGGCGTGCTCCTGCTGGGCCTGAGCGGTTGCAGCAGCCTGCTGTTCTACCCCGAGCACGGCCAACCGTTCACCCCGGAGCGAGCCAAGCTCGACTACCGTGACGTCAGCCTGACCACTTCGGATGGCGTACGCCTGCATGGTTGGTGGCTACCGGCCAAGGCCGGGGTCGAGGTCAAGGGCACCGTGCTGCACCTGCACGGCAACGGCGGCAACCTGGCCGGCCATCTGGGGGGCAGCTACTGGCTGCCGGAGCAGGGCTACCAGGTGCTGATGGTCGATTACCGGGGCTATGGGTTGTCCCAGGGCAAACCGAGTTTGCCCGAGGTCTATGAAGACCTCGCGGCGGCCATGGCCTGGCTGGACAAGGCGCCCGAGGTCAAGGGCAAGCCGGTGGTGCTGCTGGGGCAGAGCCTGGGCGGCGCCATGGCCATTCATTACCTGGCGGCCCACCCTGAGCAGCGCCAGCGCTTCAGCGCGCTGGTGTTCGATGGCGTGCCAGCCAGCTACCGTGCGGTCGGGCGGTTTGCCTTGAGCACTTCATGGATGACCTGGCCGCTGCAGGTGCCGCTGTCGTGGCTGGTGCCGGACGGCGACAGCGCGATCCGTTCGATCGAGCGCCTGGACAGCCCGCCGAAGCTGTTCTTCCACAGCATCGACGACCACCTGGTGCCGCTGGATAACGGCATCCGCCTGTACCAGCACGCGCCGCCGCCGCGGGTACTGCAGTTGACCCGAGGGGGCCATGTACAAACGTTCGCCGACCCAGTGTGGCGCCAGGTGATGCTGCGCTTCCTCGACGACCCGAGTCATTTCAACGGCCTGCGGCGGCTTGCCGAAGTGCCCAATTACCCTGACGAGAAGAACAAGCAATGAGTGAAGAACGCAACGCCATCCCGCTGATCCTGACCGGCGTCGGCAGCATCATCGTGACGGTGGGGGCTTTGTGGTACTACGGTTACCTGCATTTCGCCAAGCCTGAAGATGCCCTGTTGCTGCAGGATTTCACCATGCTCAAGACCCTGCCGGGCGAAGACTACAAAGCCTCCCTCGACCCTGCACCCCAGGTGGCCCAGTGCGTGGACGGTGTGCTGGTGTTGTTCGATACCCAACAGAAAGGCCTGACCGGCGTGTTGGTCGATAACCGCAAACGTGCGGTGCGCTGCATGGGGGAGGAGACGCCGCAGCAGGTGCAGTGACCTGAAATCTGCATTGCCCTTCCGGCCCTTTCGCCGTCAAGCCCGCCCACAGCCTGTGGGAGCGGGCTTGCCCGCGAAAGGGCCGACACAGTTAACACATCACATCAAGCGAGACTTCGCAGCATCGTACACACCGCTTCTTTCTCGCTTGCCTACAGCGATGACGATGACCACCACTCGCTCATCGATAACTTGATAAACCAGGCGATAGCCCGATGACCTCAGCTTGATCTTGTAGCAGTCGGGCATGCTAGACAGTTTGTCCTTGTCCACCCTCGGCTGCGCCAAGCGCTCCCTGAGTTTTCTCGCAAACTGGACCTGCAATTGGCTATCCAGTTTCCTAAATTCCCTCTGTGCCCGAATATTGAATTCAAGGCTGTGGCTTTTTGCTGCCTTCGGCTTCGGCGATGAGCTCATCGATATCCACTTTCACTGTGGGCTCGCCACGTCGCTGGCGTACCAGCTCAGCCAACTGCATGTCGTCGATCAACTCCATCATCGCTTCGTAACGTTCCGGCGGTACCGCATAGAACGCTGGCTCGTTGCGATTGAGGATGACCACCGTTTCACCAGCCGCTTCACGGATCGTGCCCATGGGGTCTTTTTTCAGGTCAGTGATGGATGCTGCCAGATCGGCTAGAACCGGGTAGGTCATAGTTGTATCAACCCGTGAATGCAGTTATTGGTGACACGACTATAGATCTTTAAGGAGTGCTTTTAAAGGTGCTTTTAATCTTGCTGACAGATGAAAAACCCCGCCATCAGGGCGGGGTTCTTCGTTGCAGCGAGTCAGCTTACTGCGCCTGGCTTACCGACCGCGGTGCCACCGGCTGGTTGTCATTGGAGATGGTCACCTCCACGCGACGGTTCTGCGCACGGCCCGAGTTGCTGCCGTTGTCAGCCACCGGGTACTCCTTGCCGTAACCCTGGGCGACGATTCGCGCTGGGTCTACGCCAGCACGGATCAGCGCCATGCGCACGGCGCCGGCGCGACGCTCGGAGAGGCTCTGGTTGTAGTTGGCCGAGCCGACGCTGTCGGTGTAGCCCTCTACGATGACCTTGCGCTCCGGGTTCTCCTGAAGGAACTGGGCCAGCTTGGTCACGTTGGGGTAGGCGTTGCTCTTGAGTACGGCCTTGTTGAAGTCGAACAGCACGTCGCCGAAGGTGACCAGCGTACCGCGGTCGGTCTGCTTGGCATTGAGGCTGTCCTGCAGCTTGGCGATCTGTGCGTCGCGGGCATCCAGCTTGGCCTGGGCGCGCTGGGCGGAGGCGTTTTTCAGTTCGCCCTCAGCCGTACGCAGGGCAATGGTCTGCTTGGCGACTTCGACACGCTGGTTGGTCAGGTAGGCGAGCTGGTCGACCTTTTTCTGGTCCTCGCGGTCCATGTAGGCCTTGTCAGCTTTGTTCAGCCAATCCTGAGCATCTTTGGTTTCCAGCGCCGCGACTTTGCTCGACTGCGGGTCGCTCTGCAGCGCAGAGAAGTTGGTGCGGGCCGATTCAAGGTTGGCGTTCGGGTCGTGCGAGCAGGCTGCAAGACCGACGCTCAGGGCCAACAGGGCGGGAATCATGACGTGTTTGCGCATAGTGTTCATCCTTTGATCGAGTGCGAAGGCTAAGGGTGGCGGGGCAGGGCTCACTGAGCGCTGCGCAGGCCTTCCTCACGTACGTCCTGAACGCCCTGGCGGGCATCCTGCACGGCCTTCTGGGCCTTGGCCGCCTGAGCCTTGCGTTCGGCGAGGCGGGCATCCCATTCGGCTTGTTCGGCCAGACGCTTGGCGTCGTCGTACTTCTTGTCGTGCATGGCGATTTCGGCTTGCTTGAACTTGTCCTGCGCCGCTTTCATTTCCACCGCGGCGAACTCGGTGCCGCCGGCACTGACCGCAGAGTTCACGGCAGACTGGGTAACGGCATACTGCTCGGTGGGCGGGTTGCCCGCACAGCCGGCCAGGACCAGGCTACTGCCCAGGGCCAGCGCGGCCAGCTTGAACCCGCGCACATGAGTGGATGACGGTTTGAAAGTGCGGGTCTTCATGGTGGTCAGCTCCATTGGATCACTCCTGATAACGACGATGTCCGTAGCAGTCCATCGCTGAATCCCTGACAGTTACCGTGCGCTTCAGCTGAACGGTGCACGAGGGCAGTGTGCAGGGTTTTAGCGTGATGGCTAATTGCTCGGACTCAGGCGTTTTTCGAATGGTTCAGAAAAAAATCCCTTAAACGGGTAAGTTTTTCTGACTGATCAGTCAGTGAGTTTTCTGCGGAACTTTCACGCTCAGGCGGGGTATTCCGGGCCTTGCAGGCCCGGAACAGTGTGCATCGTGGCTATTTTTCGCTGTCGTCAGCGGTGCTGCTCAGCTCATGCAAGTGGTGCCGGGACAGCGACAGAAAACGCGGGGTAGGGCCGACATCTTCGAACAAGGGGTCGCCTTCTTCATCGGTGGCGATCACTTGGCTCCCTTTTACATAGGGGAAGCTGGCCTCGATTTCCTCAAGGGCCGCCGCCACCAGTTCGCCGAGCAGTTCTTCGGCGGTGCGCTTGGGGTACATGTCGATCAGCGCGGCCAGGCGCGCCTCGGACTCCAGGTCCAGATGCAGCACATGGCCGGTACGGCTGAGGGTGCCTGCGGCATTCTGTTCCCAGTGCTGGGCGAGTTCACGGATTTTCATGATGACCTCTGTCAACGCCTCGAAAGGCTGCATTGCATCGGAGTGCTCTGCTTGCACTTTAGTTTGCTTTGCCGATCACGGCTTGCCCTTAGGCTTGCTATCGGCGCGCGGCTGGGGGCACTCTTGGCCCAGTGCTGTTTCCTGAACGAGTGCGCCAAGGCTGCGCTACAGAGAGGGCCAATGACCGATATCGATGTGCGTTTGCGTGAAGATGTCCATGTGTTGGGGGAGTTGCTCGGCGACACCATTCGTCAGCAGCACGGCGAGGCGTTCCTGCAGAAGATCGAGGGCATCCGCCACAGCGCCAAGGCTGACCGCCGGGTGGCTGGCGAGCAACTGAGCTCGACCCTTGGGGACCTGGCTGACGACGATTTGCTGCCGGTAGCAAGGGCGTTCAACCAGTTTCTCAACCTGGCCAACATGGCCGAGCAGTATCAGTTGATCCGCCGTCGCGACGCCGACCAGCCAGAGCCTTTCGAGGCACGCGTGCTGCCTGAGCTGCTGGCCCGCCTGAAGCAGGCCGGGCATGGCAACGACGCCCTGGCCCGGCAACTGGCCAAGCTAGACATTCAGCTGGTACTGACCGCGCACCCCACCGAAGTGGCGCGGCGCACGTTGATCCAGAAGTACGACGCAATCGCTGGCCAGTTGGCCGCCCAGGACCATCGCGACCTGACCCCTGCCGAACGCCAGCAGGTGCGTGAGCGCCTGCGCCGGCTGATCGCCGAAGCCTGGCACACCGAAGAAATCCGCCGCACCCGGCCGACCCCCGTGGACGAGGCCAAGTGGGGCTTCGCGGTGATCGAGCATTCGCTGTGGCAGGCCATTCCCAACCACCTGCGCAAGGTCGACAAGGCGCTGCACGACGCCACGGGGCTGCGCCTGCCGCTGGAGGCCGCCCCCATCCGCTTCGCCTCGTGGATGGGCGGCGACCGCGACGGCAACCCCAATGTCACGGCGGCGGTAACCCGTGAAGTGCTGCTGCTGGCACGTTGGATGGCCGCTGATCTGTTCCTGCGTGATATCGATGCCTTGGCCGCCGAGCTGTCCATGCAACACGCGAGCAGCGCGCTGCGGGAGCACGTCGGCGACAGTGCCGAGCCCTACCGCGCTATCCTCAAGCAATTGCGCGACCGCCTGCGTGCGACCCGCGCCTGGGCGCATGCCGCCTTGGGCAGCAGCACGCCCGCCGGTGCCGACGTACTGGTCGACAACCGCGACCTGATCGCGCCGCTGGAGCTGTGCTACCAGTCGCTGCACGAATGCGGCATGGGTGTGATTGCCGAAGGGCCACTGCTCGACTGCCTGCGCCGTGCCGTGACCTTTGGCCTGTACCTGGGGCGCCTGGATGTGCGCCAGGATGCCGCCCGCCACCGTGACGCGCTGACCGAGATCACCGATTACCTGGGCTTGGGGCGCTATGCCGACTGGGATGAAGAGCAGCGTATCGCCTTCCTCCTGGCCGAACTGAAAAACCGCCGGCCATTATTGCCTGCGCATTTCCAGCCACAGGCGGATACCGCCGAGGTGCTGGCCACCTGCCGGGAAGTTGCCGCAGCCCCGGCCGCCTCGTTGGGCTCCTATGTCATTTCCATGGCCGGCGCCGCATCGGACGTGCTGGCCGTGCAGTTGCTGCTCAAGGAAGCCGGGCTGACCCGCCCGATGCGTGTGGTGCCACTGTTCGAAACCCTGGCCGACCTGGACAACGCCGGCCCGGTGATGCAGCGCCTGCTGGGCCTGCCTGGCTATCGCGCCGGCCTGCGCGGGCCGCAGGAAGTGATGATCGGCTATTCCGATTCAGCCAAGGACGCCGGCACCACAGCGGCCGCCTGGGCGCAGTACCGGGCGCAGGAAAACCTGGTGCGCATCTGCCGTGAGCATCAAGTGGAACTGCTGTTGTTCCATGGCCGTGGCGGCACTGTTGGCCGTGGCGGCGGCCCGGCGCATGCGGCGATTCTGTCGCAGCCGCCGGGTTCGGTCGCCGGGCGATTCCGGACGACTGAGCAAGGCGAGATGATCCGCTTCAAGTTCGGTTTACCCGGTATCGCCGAACAGAACCTCAACCTGTACCTGGCGGCCGTGCTCGAGGCCACCTTGTTGCCGCCACCCCCTCCGCAGCCTGCCTGGCGTGAGGTCATGGACCAATTGGCCGCCGATGGCGTCCAGGCCTACCGCAGCGTGGTGCGCGACAACCCTGATTTCGTCGAGTACTTCCGCCAGTCGACGCCTGAGCAGGAGTTGGGCCGCCTGCCGTTGGGCAGCCGGCCGGCCAAGCGACGCGCGGGCGGCATCGAGAGCCTGCGGGCTATCCCGTGGATCTTCGGCTGGACCCAGACGCGCCTGATGTTGCCTGCCTGGCTGGGCTGGGAAACGGCGTTGAGCAATGCCTTGCAACGCGGCCAGGGCGAGTTGCTGGCGCAAATGCGTGAGCAATGGCCGTTCTTCCGTACCCGTATCGACATGCTGGAAATGGTGCTGGCCAAGGCCGATGCGCAAATCGCCGAGGCCTACGACGAACGTCTAGTGCAACCGGAGTTGCTTCCTTTAGGTGTGCACCTGCGCGACCTATTGTCGCAGTCCTGCCAGGTGGTGTTGGGCCTGACCGGGCAGCCGGTGCTACTGGCGCACAGCCCAGAGACCCTGGAATTCATCAGCTTGCGCAACACCTACCTGGACCCGCTGCACCGCCTTCAGGCCGAGCTGCTGGCGCGCTCACGCGGCCGCGAAGCCGCTCTGGACAGCCCGTTGGAGCAGGCCTTGCTGGTCACCGTGGCGGGCATTGCAGCAGGCCTTCGCAATACCGGCTGAGGTTACGCGCGGGCCGCCAGGCAAGGGTGCACCTTTAGCCGCTATAAAGGGCGAGGAGGGCGGTTGCGCCGAGCGCAACCGCCTACCGGGCAGTGCGCAAGTGGCGCATTCCTGCAACTTTGGGACGCTTGTCTGGCTGCCGGGCGCTGTGTATCTTGAGCAGCCTTCTGACCGATTTATGGTCATACCCGATTTTCCGGACTTGGCCCTGGTTGCCGAATCCATTGAATTTCATAAAAAAATTTGAGGAGCACGAGATGCGCGTAATTCTGCTGGGAGCTCCCGGGGCCGGTAAAGGTACTCAGGCAAAATTCATCACCGAGAAGTTCGGTATCCCCCAGATCTCCACCGGTGACATGCTGCGTGCCGCCGTCAAGGCCGGCACCCCGCTGGGCCTGGAACTGAAAAAAGTCATGGATGCCGGCCAACTGGTTTCCGACGAGCTGATCATCGGCCTGGTCAAGGAGCGCATCGCCCAGCCGGATTGCGCCAACGGCTGCCTGTTCGACGGTTTCCCACGCACTATTCCACAGGCTGAAGCCATGGTCGCTGCCGGTGTCGACATCGATGCCGTGGTCGAAATCGCCGTTGACGATGAAGAAATCGTTGGCCGCATGGCGGGCCGTCGCGTGCACCTGGCTTCGGGCCGCACCTACCACATTCAGTACAACCCGCCGAAAGTGGAAGGCAAGGACGACGTGACGGGCGAAGACCTGATCCAGCGCGACGACGACAAGGAAGAAACCGTGCGTCATCGCCTGTCGGTCTACCACACCCAGACCAAGCCGCTGGTCGAGTTCTACCAGAAGCTGTCGGCCGCCAATGCCGGCAAGCCGAAGTACAGCCACATCGAAGGTGTCGGTTCGGTCGACGCCATCACTGCCAAGGTACTGGCAGCCCTGAGCTGATCCAACGCCTTGCATGACAACGGCCCGCTTGCGGGCCGTTGTCGTTTATACTGACGCTCTTTTCCCTGCCCCTGGAAACCCGTTCGATGACCACCCTGCTGGCCCTGGATACCGCCACCGAAGCCTGTTCCGTTGCCCTGTTGCATGACGGCAAGGTAACCAGCCATTACGAGGTGATCCCACGTCAGCACGCGCAGAAGCTGCTGCCGATGATCAAACAACTGCTGGGTGACTCCGGTGTAGCGCTGAACGCGCTGGATGCCATCGCCTTCGGCCGTGGCCCGGGCGCCTTCACCGGCGTACGGATTGCCATCGGTGTGGTTCAGGGCCTGGCGTTTGCGCTCGAACGCCCGGTGCTGCCGGTGTCCAACCTGGCCGCGTTGGCGCAAGGCGCGATGCGTGAGCAGGGTGTGCAGCAGGTGGCTGCCGCCATCGATGCACGCATGGACGAGGTGTACTGGGGCTGCTACCAGGCAAACGAAGGCGAAATGCGCCTGATCGGCCAGGAAGCGGTGCTGGCGCCCGAGCGCGTGGCGCTGCCCGACGCCAGCACGGGCGAGTGGTTCGGTGCCGGCACCGGCTGGGGGTATGCCGAGCGCCTGGCAGTGCAGGTCGCTGCCAGCAATGCCGCAGCGTTGCCCAATGCCCTCGACATCCTCAGCCTGGCGCGCTTCGCCTGGGCGCGCGGCGAGGCCATCGCTGCCGAGCAGGCGCAACCGGTGTACTTGCGCGATAATGTAGCCACACCCAAGAAACGCTGACGGCTACTCGTCGGTTATCGCCGATGACGATAAAACCTTTCGCGCGAACTGTGGTCTAGTTATCACTCGAGCATTAGCGACGGAACACTGATGCTGCTAAATTGCCATCATTGGTCCTGAGTGCTCACACCATGCGTATCGACGGTTTCTCCTCGCAGTCCTACCCGATCAAGCGCGCTCCGCGCAAAGCGTCGGTGCGCGACGAGGCAATCGACGATGCCGAAGTGATCGAGAATGACGCGCAAAGCGACGCCTCCCAAGAAGCCACCACTCGCCGTCGCAGCGGTGGCCTGCCAGCCCGCCAGCAAGACATGGTCTTCCCCCGCGCCCGTGATCGGCGCACAGCAACGGCGCTGGCCAGTTACCTGAGCACAGCCGGTTTTACCGATTGGGACATGGAAGTACTGGGGCTCGACCTGTACATTTGAGGGATGACTCCCTCTCTTCTGCCTTATTTTCTGGGTTGTCCGTCGTGGAGCGAAAGCGCCTGGCGCGATTACCTGTACCCCGCCGACGCCCGAGCCACTGAGTACCTGGGCCTGTACAGCCAGGTGTTCAATGCGGTCGAGGGCAACACCACCTTCTATGCCAGCCCCGCGCCCGCGACCGTGGCCCGCTGGGCGCAGGTGATGCCGGCGCACTTTCGTTTCACGGCCAAGTTCCCCCGCGAGGTCAGCCATGCCGCGGACCTTCGCGAGCAACTGGACGCGGCGACCACCTTCACCCGGTTGATGGCGCCGCTGGGTGAGCGGGTATCGCCTTATTGGTTGCAACTGCCTGCCATGTTCGGGCCTGCGCGCTTGGCAGAGTTGAGCCACTTTCTGGATGAAGTGGCGGTGCCGGTGGCCGTCGAGGTGCGTAACGACGCCTTTTTTGCGCGGGGTGAGGAGGAGCGGCAGCTAAACCGGCTGCTGCTCGAACGTGGCGTCGAGCGCATCTGCCTCGACCCACGGGCCTTGTTCAGCTGCACATCGCGCGACCCCGCCGTATTGCATGCTCAAGCCAAGAAACCCAAAGTGCCACCGCGCCCCGCAGCCTTCAGCCAGCACCCGCAGGTGCGTTTTATTGGCCACCCGCAACTGGACGCCAACGAAACCTTCCTGACGCCTTGGGTGGACAAGATAGCCAGCTGGATCGAGGAAGGCCGCAGCCCCTACATCTTCTTGCACACCTCGGATAACCGCCTGGCTGCGGCATTGGCCCAGCGCTTTCACCAGCGCCTGATGCAGCGCCTGCCCGGCCTTGCATCATTGCCGGAATTGCCACGCGCCCCTGAGGTCGAACAACTGGGACTACTCTGACCACTCCTTAATGCCTGAGGTTGAGACCATGGATGTGCAAACCCTGCGAGCCGAAGCCTTCAAGGCCCTGCATGAGCGCGACAGCGCGTTCGTCATCCCCAACCCGTGGGATGCCGGCTCTGCCAAGCTGCTGGCCAGCCTTGGCTTCGAGGCACTGGCCACGACCAGCGCGGGCCTGGCCTTCAGCCTGGGCCGGCCAGACGCCGAAGGCGCGTTGAGCCTTGACGAAACCCTGGATAATGCCGGCGTGATCGTCGATGCCACGGCGTTGCCGGTTGCCGCCGACCTTGAAAACGGCTTTGGCGACCTGCCTGAGGATTGTGCACAGACCATTCTGCGTGCCGCCGAGGCGGGCCTTGTGGGGGGCTCTATCGAGGACGCCAGCGGGCGCAAGGACGCCCCCATCTATGACCACGGCCTGGCGGTGGAGCGCGTGCGCGCGGCAGTTCAGGCGGCGCGCAGCCTGCCGTTTCCCTTCACCCTCTGCGCCCGCGCAGAAAACCTGCTGCACGGGCGAATGGACCTGGACGACACCATCCTGCGCCTGCAAGCCTTTGCCGAAGCGGGTGCTGATGTGCTCTATGCGCCTGGGTTGCGCACTGTCGAAGAAATTCGCGCAGTGGTACAGGCGGTGGCGCCAAAGCCGGTCAACGTGCTGATGGGGTTGGCAGGCGTGACGCTGAGCGTCAATCAACTTCAAGACCTGGGCGTGCGCCGAATCAGCGTGGGGTCATCGCTGGCCCGCGCAGCGTTAGGGGCTTTCCACCGGGCTGCCCTGGAAATTCGCGATGAAGGCACGTTCGGCTACGGCGAACAGGCGTTGCCTTTCGCGCAGCTCAACGATCTGTTCCGTCGTTGATTGGCCATGCGTGCGTTGCTGGCGCTGCTGGTGGGCCTGTCCTTGATGGCAGGCCTGGCCTGGCACCTTGGCTGGCGCCTGCCCGATGCATGGAACCCCTGGGCGGCGCTGGACGTGCGCCAGCCACCCAACCTGCTCACTGCCTACAAACTGTCGCGCCTGCGCAATGACCCGGCGCTGTGCCGCGAAGCGCTGGCAACCAGTGGCCTGCGTTACCGGGCCCAGGCCGACAGCCCAGCCTCGGCCAACTGCCCGCTGAACAACGTGTGGCGCATCGAAGGCGGTCAGGCACGGCTCAGCAGCAGTTTTCTTGCCAGTTGCCCGCTGGCAGTGGCCTACGCGCTGTTCGAGCAGCATGGCCTGCAGCCCGTGGCGCAGCGGGTATTGGGGCAGCCGGTGACCCAGGTCGATCACCTGGGCAGTTTCGCCTGCCGCAATGTCTACCACCGCAAACAAGGCCGACTCAGCCAGCATGCCACCGCCAATGCTCTGGATATCAGTGGTTTTCGCTTGCAGGACGGCCAGCGCATCGTGCTGGCGCAGGATTGGCAGGCGGGCGGGCAGAAGGCTGAGTTTTTACGCGAGGTGCAGCAGGTGGCCTGCGAGCGCTTCAGTACCGTGCTGGGGCCCGACTACAATGCCGCGCACCACAACCACTTCCACGTTGACATGGGCCTTTGGCAGATCTGTCGCTGAGCCGCTGTAAATTTAGGCGTACGCGCGAACGTTGTTCAGCACCACCGGGCGCGCCCAATGGATGTCGAATTCCAGGTCGTTCTGCTGTTTGGCCAGGGTGGTTTCGTCGTAGGGCTCGGGCGCCGGGTCCAGCAGGTTGGTCTCGAACTCGGCGATAGGCAGGAACAGTGGGCGTGGGGAGGGGCCTGGGCCCGGCTCGGCAAGCGGCTGGCCCTGGCTCATGACCACCGGGCGCAACCAGCTGTTGCTCAGGTCCAGCTCGCGCTGTTGTTCGATCAGCTCGATGGCACTGAACGGTTCAGGCGCAGGTTCCAGCAGGTTGGCCTCAAGCTCTGCCTTGGGCAGGAACAGCGGCTCGGGGGGCGCGACTTCGGTGTCGTGTACGGCGCAGGCGCGCTGGGCATCGATCAGCGCCAGTGCCCTGGCCCCGCCAATCGGCTCGCCGCTGTGCTGATCGTATTGCACGAACGACTCGCTGATACTGTCCGCGGGTACTTCCTGTTGCTCGGCCATGGCGCGGGCAAAGAAATCCTGCCACAGGTGGCTGACGCCCCCGAGTGTCTGGGTATTCTGCTGACCGTAGTGGCCGACAGGCGACAGGTAGGTCAAACCGATGGGAAGAGTATCTGTCATGGCAGTCGCGCGCGTTGTGCTCTGGCAGAATAGCGGGATATTGCCTGTATCGGCCGTGGTTGCCGATTCATTAAGGGCTGGGTTTGATTTTTTAGGTGTGGACGATGGAAGAGCAAGGCACGGGTATCAGGGTCGAAGCGATGTCGGCTGAGTATGCGCAACAGGCCGCGGCGTGGGCCGAGCGCCTGGGCCTGCCGCTGCAGGACGATGCCGCCGGCTTCGCTGTGCAGGTGGGCGTTGAAGGCTTGCAGATCCAGCAATTGGGCCCACAGGCACCTGGGCCCGTGCGGGTGGACTTCGTCGAAGGCCAGGCTGCGCACCGGCGCCAGTTTGGCGGTGGCAATGGGCAGATGATCGCCAAGGCGGTCGGCATTGCTCAAGGTGTTCGGCCGCAAGTGCTCGACGCGACCGCAGGGCTGGGCAAGGATGCCTTCGTGCTGGCCAGCCTGGGTTGCCAGATGACCCTGATCGAGCGCCAGCCGCTGATTGCCGCGTTGCTGGAAGACGGCCTGGCACGGGCCCGTGCCGATGAAGAGGTGGGCCCGATCGTCGGGCGTATGCGCCTGCTGACCGGCAATGCCATCGAGCGCATGCGCGCCTGGGAGGGCGAGCCGCCGCAGGTGATCTACCTCGACCCGATGTTCCCGCACCGGGACAAAAGCGCCCTGGTGAAGAAGGAAATGCGCGTGTTCCGGCCGTTGGTGGGGGATGACATGGATGCCCCGGCCTTGCTCGAAGCCGCCTTGGCGTTGGCCAGCCATCGGGTGGTGGTGAAGCGCCCGCGCAAGGCACCGATCATCGACGGGCCGAAGCCTAGCCATTGCCTGGAGGGCAAGTCGAGCCGGTATGACATCTACCCGAAGAAAGCGCTGAAGGCCTGATTACGAAGACGCCTGTAGGAGCAGCCTTGTGCTGCGAAGAGGCCGGTGAATTCACCTTGAATCTTCACGGCTTTCACCGGCCTCTTCGCAGCACAAGGCTGCTCCTACCGTACCGGGTTCGTGCCGGTAGGTTGAATGGATCCCGCTAAGGCCGGAACGCCCGCATGAACACCCCCACCACCTCACGCACATGCGCCTCGGCCTCGTCGCCTTCCAACGGCCCGGCGCACCCCAGCAGCAACCGGTAGTCCGGCGCGCCCTTGACCATGCAGAAGAAGTGCTCTGCCGCGCGCAACGGGTTATCGATGCGCAGCAACCCGCGCTCATGCGCTCCGCGCAGCAGTGCTTCCATACCCGCCAACACCCGTTTGGGCCCGGCTTCGTAGAAGTACTCGCCAAAACTTGGGTCCGAGCTGCCCTGGGCCATGATCAGGCGGCTGAGCTTGACCGCTTCGTCGCTGCTGATCAGGGCCTGGAAGTTACGCGCAATGGTCAGCAGCACCTCTTCCATCGGTGCCCCCTCGGGGTACTCGAACAGCAGGTCCGGCAGCTGGATCTGGCAGGTTGCCATGACCGCCGAGCAGAACAGCGTCTGCTTGTCGGTGAAGTGGCTGTACACGGTGAGTTTTGAAACACCTGCCGCCGCAGCGACCGCATCCATGCTGGTGTTGGCATAGCCAAGGCTGAGGAACAGTGTCTTGGCCGCTTCGAGGATCGCCTCGCGCTTGGCCAGGTCCTTGGGGCGACCGGGCCCGATGGGTGCGTCGTTGGGCATTGGAGTCTGCATCTGGTTGAAGAGTCGCCCATCTTAACGGGTCGCACGCCATCCGGCCTCAAGGAATGGCCAAACGTTGATGTTGATTTTCTTTCCGGCGCTGGCTTCCCGGCTTCGGTTTGCTGATTTAATATACCCGTCAGTATAAATATTCGATGTGCTCTTCGCGAAAGGATTCATCATGTTGCGCCATGCCTTGTCCATCGCTTTGCCCGCTGCCGTCGCCCTGTTGCTGACGGCGTGTGGCCAGGAAACCGCACCGCCCGCTGCGCCGCGCCCGGCATTGGTGATCCAGCCGCAGCCGGCCGAAGCGGCAGCCGACAGCTACCCCGGCGAAGTGCGTGCGCGCTTCGAGCCGGAACTGGCCTTCCGCATCGCTGGCAAGGTCAGCAAGCGCCTGGTCGAGGAAGGGCAGCGGGTCAAGGCCGAGCAGCCGCTGGCCGAGCTGGACCCCCAGGATGTGCGCCTGCAACTGGAGGCCAATCGCGCCCAACTGGCGGCCGCCGAAGCCAACCTGGCACTGGTGCGCGCCGAGCGTGATCGCTACCAGAAGCTGCTGGACCGGCAGATGGTCAGCCATTCGCAATACGACAATGCCGAAAACCTCTACCGCGCCGGCATGGCCCGCCTTAAACAAGCCAAGGCCGAGTTCGACGTTGCCGGCAACCAGGCCGATTACGCGGTGCTGCGTGCGCCGCAGGCTGGGGTGATCGCCAAGCGCCAGGTCGAGGTCGGCCAGGTGGTCGCTGCCGGGCAGACCGTGTTCACCCTGGCTGCGGATGGCGAGCGTGAGGTAGCCATCGGCCTGCCGGAGCAGCAATTCGCCCGCTTCGCGGTGGGGCAGGCGGTCAGTGTAGAGCTGTGGTCGCACCCTGGTGAGCGTTTCGAAGGGCGCATCCGTGAACTTTCGCCGGCAGCCGACCCACGCTCGCGCACCTTTGCCGCGCGCATCGCCTTCACTTCAGCCAAGGCACCGGCTGAGCTGGGCCAGAGCGCGCGCGTGTTCATTGCCCATGAGGGCCTCATCCCACTGGCGGTGCCGCTTTCTGCGGTGACCGCAGAAAACGGCCAGGCCTATGTCTGGCGGGTCAACCCGGACCACCGCCTGGCGCGCACGGTGGTGCGCCTCGGGCCATACGGCACCGACAGCGTCCCGGTACTCGAAGGCTTGAAGCCGGGCGACTGGGTGGTCGCCGCGGGTGGCCATGTGCTGCGCGAGGGGCAGGAGGTGCGCCCCGTGGACCGCACCAACCGTGTAGTGAACCTGACGGCCAAGGAGTAAGTCCCGATGGGTTTCAACCTTTCCGCCTGGGCGCTGCGCAATCGCCAGATCGTACTGTTCCTGATGATCCTGCTGGCTGCCATTGGCGCCATGTCCTACACCAAGCTGGGCCAGAGCGAGGACCCGCCGTTCACCTTCAAGGCCATGGTCGTGCGCACCCTGTGGCCCGGCGCCACCGCCGAAGAAGTGTCGCGCCAGGTCACCGAGCGCATCGAAAAGAAACTGATGGAGACCGGCGAGTACGAGAAGATCGTCTCGTTCTCCCGCCCGGGCGAGTCGCAGGTGACCTTCATGGCCCGCGATTCGCTGCATTCCAAGGACATCCCCGAGCTGTGGTACCAGATCCGCAAGAAGGTCGCGGACATCCGCCACACCCTGCCACCGGAGGTGCAGGGCCCGTTTTTCAATGACGAGTTCGGCACCACGTTCGGCAACATCTATGCGCTGACCGGTGCGGGCTTTGA
>NZ_JAPFCE010000028.1:0-64231 GCF_026240895.1 Pseudomonas sp. DCB_AW | reverse complement strand
GCCAGTACCCGCCACGAATTTCTGTGGTCTGGACCGGCCTCTTCGCAGCACAAGGCTGCTCCTACAGGGGGCGTGCAAGCCTTGAATTTTGCGCAGTACTAGTGGGTCGTTACCTGCCCAAGGTCATCCCCAGAGGTGTGTTTCAGGTCATCCGTGCGCAGCTTGGCGACATCGCCCGCTTTCACCGCCCCGCCCTGGTTGCCCCAGCTGGTGCGAATGAAGCTCACCACATCAGCGACCTCCTGATCGCTCAGGCGCCAGCCAAACGCTGGCATGGTGAAGCTCGATGGGGCGGTGTGCGTCGCAGGCACCGTGCCACCGGCCAGCACCACATGGATCAGCGAGGTAGCATCGGCGGTCTGCACCACCGGGTTACCGGCCAGTGCCGGGAACACCCGGCTATAGCCGTGGCCATCGGTGCGGTGGCACGCCGCGCAGTTGTCGATGTATACCGACGCCCCGCGCTTGCTGTCATCGCCGTTCCACAGCGCCTCGGCGACCTGCTTGTCATACGCATGCGGCTGGTCATCGGGGTTGCTGGGCGGCAGCGTTTTCAGGTACCGGGCAATGGCCGTCAGGTCAGCCTCGCTCATGTACTGCATGCTGTGCTCGACCACATCGCTCATGCCACCGAACACCGCACTGCGGTCGCTTCGGCCGGTCTTGAGAAACTGCACCAGCTGCGCTTCGCTCCAGCTGCCCAGGCCATCCTTGTGATCACCGCGCAGGCTCTTGGCAATCCAGCCTTCAAGCGGGGCGCTGCCTGCCAGAAACTGCTCGCCATCCTGCGGGCTCAGTGCCTTTTCCTGCATGGTCAGGGCGCGCGGGGTATGGCATGCGCCACAGTGCCCCAGCCCTTCGACCAGATAAGCACCGCGGTTGACGACCGGGTCGGCGGCAGCCGAGGCCTGCCAGGCCTTCACCTGCGGTGCGAACAATCCCCGCCAGATCGCCAACGGCCAGCGCATGCTCAACGGCCAGGGGATGTCCGTCGCCTTGTTCGGCTGCGCAACCGGCTCGACGCCCTGCATGAAGTAGGCATACAACGCGCGCATGTCGTCATCGCTGACGCGTGCATACGAGGGATACGGCATGGCCGGGTACAGCGTGCTGCCGTCCTTGCCGACGCCATGGCGCACGGCCTGGTCGAAGTCTTCGAAGCTGTAGTTGCCGATGCCGCTGGCATCAGGGGTGATATTGGTCGAGTACACCGTGCCGATGGGGGTTTCCATGGGCAGCCCGCCGGCGAATGGCTTGCCGCCTTTGGCCGTGTGGCAGGCCACGCAGTCGCCCGCGCGCGCCAGGTACTCGCCTTGCTTGACCAGCGCGCTGTCCGCCTGGGCTGAAAGGCTTGCACCGCACAGGATGGTGGCGATCAACAGTGTCTTCATGCTCATCGCTCCTCAAGCCTGAACCAGTGGGCCAGGGTTTTTCAGGTACTGCTCACGGATCGCCCGTGCAGACCAGTACGTCAATGCCGCGACCAAACCGGTCGGGTTGTAACCCAACCCCTGCGGGAATGCCGACGCCCCCGGGACGAAAACGTTGTGGACGTCCCAGCTCTGCAGATAGCGGTTAAGCGCACTGGTCTTGGGGTCAGTGCCCATGATTGCGCCACCGTTGAGGTGGGTGGTCTGGTAGCTGGCAGTGTTGAAGTGTTCCTTGACCTTTTTGCCCAACACAGCAATGGACTTCGGGTTCATCGCCTGGGCGATCTTGCTGAGCTTGTCGACCATAAACTGGTTCATCTTGATGTCGTTTTCCTGCCAGTCGAAGGTCATGCGCAGCAACGGTTGGCCAAAGGCGTCCCGGTAGGTCGGGTCCAGGTCCAGGTAGTTGCCACGGTACGACTGGTGCGCGCCATGCGCGTCCATCGAAACCTGGTGGGTGTAGTAGTCGGCCGTGGCCTTCTTCCAGGCGCTGCCCCAGGTGGGCGTGCCGGGCGGGTTGGCAATACCGGCGATCGGGCGGCTGCCCGCCTGGTTGACCCACATGGGTGAACCACCGACAAAACCGTGCGGGCCGTGATCGAAGTTGTCAGCGTTGAAATCATCGATCGCAATGCCGTTACCGCCAGCACCGATGAAGTTGTTGGTGTAGGTGTCCTTGTCGAAGAACGCCTTGACCGTGCCCATGTTCTGGTACGCGAAGTTGCGCCCGACAACGCCTTCGTTCTTGACCGGGTCATAAGGCTTGCCGATGCCGGACAGCAGCATCAGGCGCACGTTGTTGAACTGGAAGGCTGCGAGAATCACCAGGTCCGCCGGTTGCTCCACCTCTCGGCCTTGGGCGTCGATGTAGGTCACGCCCGTGGCTTTGCGCTTGCTGTCATCCAGGTTCACGCGCAGCACATGGGCATTGGCGCGCAGCTCGAAATTCGGCACCTGGCGCAGTGCGGGCAGGATGTTCACGTTGGGCGAGGCTTTGGAGTACATGTAGCACACGTAGCCGCTGCAGAAGCCGCAGAAGTTGCACGGCCCCATTTGCGCACCGTACGGGTTGGTGTAAGGGCCCGACGTGTTGGCCGAAGGCAGGTTGTACGGCTTGTAGCCGAGGCTGGTGGCGGCCTTCTCGAACAGTTTTGCCGACACCACATTTTTTTGTGCGGGCAGCGGGAACGGGTTGGAGCGATCAGCCGCATAGGGGTTGCCGCCCTTCCCTTCACCGACCACCGCGCCGTTCACGGTCCAGGCCTGGCCCGAGGTGCCGAACACCTTCTCGGCAAAATCGAAGTACGGCTCAAGCTCCTGGTAGGTGACGCCGAAGTCCTGGATGGTCATGCCTTCAGGGATGAACGCCTTGCCGTAGCGTTCTTCGTAATGGCTGCGCATGCGCAGCTCGATCGGGTCTACCCGAAAATGTACTCCGGACCAATGCAAGCCCGCGCCGCCCACGCCCTTGCCTGGCAAGAAGGCGCCCAACTGACGGTTGGGCAACGCAACGTCGTTGACGCTGTGACGGATGGTGACGGTCTCTTTCGATACATCGACGAACAGCTTCTTGCGCACGCTGTAGGTCAGCTCATCGATCACCTGCGGGTAGCTGCCCTCAGGGTAGGTGTCCTGCATTGGCCCGCGCTCCAGGGCGACCACCTGCAGCCCCGCTTCGGTCAATTCCTTGGCCATGATCGCGCCGGCCCAGCCGAAGCCCACGATCACGGCGTCTACTTTCTTCAACACATTCGCCATGCTTCAGGCCCTCTCGCCACGGATCGACACTGCCGGGAACGGGTAAGGCTCGTTGCGCTCGACCCAGTCCATGAAGTCTGCCCGTGCACCGGGGAAGCCGATCTGGGTCCAGCCCACCATGCCTTTGTTGCCACCGTGAATCGGGTCGCAGAAGAACCCCTCGCGGGTGTTCTGTACCAGCAAGCTGAAAAACAGCTTGGCCGGCAGCGCGTCGAACACCAGCTCACCGGCTTCGACCTTGGCGAGAATGCGGTCTCGGGTAGCGCTATCTTGCGCAGCAAACACTTGGCCCGAGTTGGCTTTGCACCAGCCGTCCACGGCAGCGATGCCCAGCCGGTAGATTTGTTGCGGGCTGAGTTGCAGCTGGTAGCCCAATTCTGGTGGGGCGTCGGCGTTGAACGGCCCCTGCATGTACCACTGGGCGCCAGTGGCATAGGGGGTATTCATCTGGCGGTCGATGAACTCGGCGGCACCCGCTTCGAGCGCACCTGGGCCCAGTTCGTCCGCAGGGATGATGCGGGCCACGGCCGCTTGCACGAAGGCCCATTCTTCGGCGGTGAAAAAGGTTGGCTGATAATCGCCCGCAGGCGCAGCGACAGGGACCTTAGGCTCCCGCACAGGTTCGGCCAGCAGTTTGCTGGCACCCAGGCCCAGCCCGGTGCTGGCCACGGTGGCGACCGGTATCAAGGTCAAGGTCTTGCGCAGGAATTCCCGGCGCGGATTGTCTGGGGCATGCTCAGGCATTTCAAATCCTCATCAGCGGTAGGGGCGGCCTTGGTTTGCGCCATCTGATTTTTCAATGGGGTACTCGCGCAAGCGGGCGCGTGTAGAAGACAGCCGAATAATCTAGCGCGTTCAGAAATGTTTTGAAACCGGTTTCATTCTTGACTTTATTGATGTTCCGTAAGCGATAAGCCGCCGGCATGGGCATACCCGGCAAGACAATTTTCACATCTGCCTCACTTACTGCTGACATCCGCCTGCCTAAAGTGCGCGCACTCTCAAAGGTTCCGAGCCTCAGGTTCGCATCCGTTGCCCGTGCTCACTGGAGTGACAGCATGCTGCATGGCGTCATCGACACCCCGCCGGCCCTTAAACTCGCCCGGCCCTACCGATTGCCCCGCGCCAAAGCGCTGCTGGTGGCGCTGTGCGTATCGCTCGCGCTGGTGGCTCTCGCTGCCTGGGCAACCGCACGCCCCGCCCTTGCAGACCTTGGCAACCCGCATACGCTGCACAGCAGCGGCTTGCACAGCGCCTGGTCCAAGGGCTCAGTCATTGTGGTTATTCGTCACGCCGAACGCTGCGACCGCTCACGCGGTGCCTGCCTGGACGACCCCACCGGTATTACCTTGGCGGGCAGCCGGGTAGCCGCCGACGTCGGCCAAGGCCTGCACCGCCTTGGCCTGCTTAGTGCAGATGTTTGGGCCAGCCCGGAAGTGCGCACCCGGCAGACCGCGCAGTTCATGTTCGGCAAGGCTATCGCCACCCAGGACTGGCTCAACCAGTGTGACCACACCTTCGCCAGCAATGCCTTCGCCCATAAGCAACCCGGCCGCAACCTCGTGCTGGTCAGCCACAGTGGCTGCCTGGAGCAGGTGGAGCGCCAGCTCAACGTCGACACTGACGCGGACTCCAACCGCTACGCCAGCGCGCTGTTCATCACCCAGGGCGAAGATGGCAAGGCCCGGGTGCTGGGCCAGATGGATGCCAGCCAGTGGCGCAAACTCGCTGATGCCCGGGAAATCTGACCATGCCTGTACCTTCACGCGCCGCCTTCTACCGCAACAACCTGCTGCTACCGCTGCTGCTGGCGGGCATCGTCTTCGTCGCCTTCGACCTGACCGAACTCGACCGCTGGATCAGCAACCTGCTGATCGATCCGGCCACCGGCCAGTTTCCGCTGTTGCACAATCAATGGTTCGAAAAGGTCACCCACAAGTGGCCACGGGTTTTACCGAACTGGACCGGTGAACTGGCCGTGATCGGCTCGCTGCTGTCGTTCGCCTGGCCGCGCCTGGCCAATCACCCGCAATGTGGCCTTACGCGGTGGCTGGAAACCGCCCGAATCGCGCCGGTATTGCGCTTCACGACCCACCACCGTCGCGACTTGTTGTTCGTGGTGGTCGCGTTCGCGCTGTGCACCACGGTCATCCACTACCTGAAAAGCCATACCAGCGTGTACTGCCCGGTGGAAACGACGCTGTACGGCGGCCAGCAGGCGCGGGTCGAGTGGTTCGAGCACTTCTCCTGGCTGGACAAGGCCGGCGATGGCCGATGCTGGCCAGGCGGTCATGCGTCCAGTGGATTCACCTTGCTGGCCCTGTACTTCGTGGCGCTACGCCACCGCTGGATGCATGCGCGCAAGCTGCTGGTGGCGATCCTGTTGCTGGGGTTCGTCTACGGCACCACCCGCGTGCTGCAAGGCTGGCACTACATGTCCCACACCTTCTGGGCAGGGCTGTTCGTCTGGTTCACCACCTGGGCCACTGCCTTGCTGTTCTATGGGCGCCTGGCCCTGCAGGCGCCAAATCACAACCCTGCAAGTCATTGTTCCCCAGTTCATTCGATCAGCTCACTACCCTTGCAAGCCCAGCTTTGCGCCGAGCAAGAGCCGAATCGAGATGCTTGAACACACCCTTCGCCCTTGTTTACCTGCAACCAATTGTTTCTTAACAGAATAGAAATCGAACTTTCCTACACGTTTATAGGACGCTCAGTACTCACCCATGAATTGATTCCTCGTTAGTGTTCAGGCTTCAGCTAAATGCTTGCGTCTGGCCACACGGTCGGCCCATGCCCAGTGCATACGCTGCCTGCCCAAACACGAGGACCAGGAATGTTCAGTGAGCCCGATGGCATTGGTAAAACAGTGCCCACCAACCAGCCAATCCTGCTTGAAGACGCGCGTGGGGAGCAGCCGTCGCATAGCCGTCCACCACGTGAAAGCCCCCCCACTGCGCAAGCTGTCGGCAACACCCTGGAGCCCGCAGGTACTCTCCGTCATCCCCGCCGAAGTTCTCGAGTCGCTCAACGTCATCTTGCAGCAGTAGCGGGCAAGTGCTCGTCATGACCGTACTCAGGCACTTTTGGGGGAATCCGTATGCCTAGCCAATCCGATTTGCGCTTCACCTTCCAGCCGCTGGTTGGCCAGGTTGAGTTTGAAGTGGTTTCGTTCGAGCTCGACGAAGCGATCAGCACACCCTTCCAGTTAAACCTGGAGCTGGTCAGTTACCAAGACGATGTCGATTTTGGCCAGCTGCTCGACAAACCG
Organism: Pseudomonas sp. DCB_AW; assembly: GCF_026240895.1. Taxonomy (NCBI): domain Bacteria; kingdom Pseudomonadati; phylum Pseudomonadota; class Gammaproteobacteria; order Pseudomonadales; family Pseudomonadaceae; genus Pseudomonas; species Pseudomonas sp. DCB_AW. The sequence goes on along the minus strand of NZ_JAPFCE010000028.1, from coordinate 57,772 downwards.
GTGCTGTTCACCCTCTGGCGGGGAGACGAGCCACTGCGCTACATACACGGCCTGGTCAGCACCTTCAGCCAAGGTGAGACAAGCATTCACCGGACGCGCTACCGCGCCTTGGTCGAACCCACGCTGGCGCGTGCCGGGCTGCGCTCGAACTGGCGCATCTTCCAGAACAAAACCGCCCCGCAGATTCTTGAGCTCATGCTCAAGCGCCAAGGCATCCTTCATTTTGAGCTGCACAGCTGCGGTGACCATGCGGTACGGGAGTTCTGCGTGCAGGCCGGTGAAACCGACCTGGACTTCATCGCCCGCCTGGCAGCCGAAGAAGGCTTTATCTACCGCTTCGAGCACACACCCAAACACCACATGCTGGTCATTACTGATCGGTTGCTTTCGCTGGGTCAGATCAGCCGGGGGGGCATCAAGACCGGTGATGACGATGACATCGACCCCAACTTAGTGCTGTACCACGCCAATAGCGGCGGCGCTCAGGCAAAGCCTTGCCTACGCCGCCTACGCTATAGCGAGCAGGTGCGCACTGCACGACAGGTGCAACGCGACTATACCTTCACCAAACCGGAATACCGCCAAGAACACCGCGCAGAAGCGAGTGGCGTGACGCACCAATCCACCGCGTACGAGCGCTTCGACTACCCCGGCCGCTACAAGCGTGATGCGGTCGGCGTGCCCTTCACCGCCACCCGGATCACCGCGCTGCGCCATGATGCCCGCATTGCCGAAGTGCAAGGCGATGACATGCGCCTGCAACCGGGGCTGAGCTTCACCCTGATCGGGCACCCGCGGCCAGACTTGAACGATCACTGGCGTGTGGTCAACGTGCACCACGAAGGTACCCAGTTCACCAGCCTGCAGGAAGAAGCCGCCAGCGCCAGGCAAGGCACGCGCTACACGCAAGACGCCGTGCTGGTGCCAGGCAAAACCGAGTGGCGCCCGGCGCCGTTGGCCAAGCCACGCATCGACGGCCCGCACATGGCCACCGTCGTCGGTCCAATTGGCGAGGAGATTTATTGCGACCAATGGGGCCGGGTCAAGGTCAGCTTCCCTTGGGACAGGGAGAGCGAAAACAATGAATTCAGCTCCTGCTGGGTGCGGGTGTCGCAAGGCTGGGCCGGTGGCAGCTGGGGCTCGATGGCCATCCCGCGTATTGGCCAGGACGTGATCATCCAGTACGTCAACGCCGACCCGGACCAGCCGATGATCACCGGCCGCACCTACTGCGGCAATCAGCTGCCCCCGTACGACCTGCCCGAGCACAAGACGCGCATGACCATCAAGAGCCAGACCCACAAGGGCGATGGCTTCAACGAACTGCGTTTCGAGGACGAACTGGGTCGCCAGGAGGTGTTCATCCATGCAGAAAGGGACCAGAACAACGTTGTAAAGCATAACGAAACGACGCAGGTCGGCAACGATCGCGCCGAACGGGTCGGACGTGACGAAACGGTTTCGATTGGCCAGGACCGCCGGGAAGACGTCGGCCGGGACGAGTCCGTCAGCATCGGCCAAAATCGGATTCACGACATCGGCAATGACAACAGCTTGAAGATTGGCCGGACGCACACGATCGTCACCGGCCAGGACCGCATCGAGACGGTTGGCAACCAGCGCCAGGACATTACCAAAGCCAACCACACGGTAGAAATTGGTGGCCACCTCGAACAGGTGGTGGGCGGTCATCACCTATTGCAGAGCGGCGAAGCCATCCGGCACACCACCAAGGTTTATGACATACAGGTCAGCGAGAGCCTCACGATCCGGAGCCCAGGCGGGCTGCTGCGAATCGATGGGGCCGGTGTCACGCTGGACGGTGTGGCAGTGGCCTTCAAAGGGCCGATCCACCAGCAGGCAAAGGGCAGCCAACGCACAACCTCGACCGCTGGCATTCCTGAACCCGGCGAGCCCGTTTGCCTAAGTTGTTTGCGGAAAGCGATCACAAACGGCCACACCATGATCCGTATGGCGGGAGCACACTGATGCCCAGCCCATTCGTCAGAGCACTGGTCAAGGTCCTGCGAGTATCCGACCGGTACCGCCTGAGCGCGGTTGTGGAAATGGCCGATCTCTCACCCAAGGCTCGGGAAAACCTGCTCGAGTATTACTCGCAGCGCTGCTGGCCACTGTTGCAGCAAGCCCAGTTCAGCAATTTGCGAGCAGTGGGCCCCTGGCTGTTCGGCTCGCGTCCCGGCTCCGATGTTTCAGCCCAGTACGACTTTAAATGGCAGCTCGAACAAGGTGCAGAGGGCGCGGTATGTGGTTGGATAATCAGCGCATTGCCACCTGCCGAACTCGCCCTGCACTTGAGCCAGGCCAACATCGTCACAGGCGCAGATGGCCATTCGTACCTTATGCGCTACCACACCGCCGCTGCACTGCAAGCGCTCGATAGCCACCGTCACTTGCCTGGGGTGAGCGAATGGTTGGCACCCATCCATCACTGGTGGGCACCTGAAGCACATCCGCACAAGACGCTGTGGTTGCAAATAGCGGGCGGCGACCAACCTCACGCTGCGTACGTCAAGCCGATCACACTGGACGAAGATTGCTGGGCAGCATTGGCCGGCGACCCACTGAGCTACCAACTTGCCGAGGTACTGAAGGACGGTCAGCACTGCCCAGCCTTGGCGGGTGCCTGCCACGGCACGCGCGTCGGCCTGATCCAGCATTACCTCGACCAGGCACGCGAGCAAGGCCTGGCCCGTGAGGAGGATCTCATCACCTATGTACTGATTATGGCTCGCGACGGTGATCAGCTCAACACCTCACCGGCCTGGCAGGAGGCAATCATCGCCACCCGCGAACAGCACACCGCCCTTATCGACAACGTGCAGCGACGCCTGCGCACAAAGGACTAAAACACACGCCCATGGATTCGCTTACTGACACGCTCGACCTGTGCAGACGTATCACATCTGGCTACCGCCCTGCGCTACGCAACAGCCCCGTCGCCGACTGCACCCGCCGCTTCGAACTGCTGCCCTTGCGCTATGCCGCCGTTGGCGGCAATCCGGCACAACGCGCCCGCTTGCCCAAGTTGCCGGGCTACCTCAGCCCCTTTCAGGAGGTGGCTGCGCTGACCCACTCCAGCTACGCCATCCGCCCGCTGCGCGAAGGCTTTCTTTACCTGCTGATCAAACGCCACAGCGCACCGGCGCACGAATGGCACAGCCAGTACCGCGTGGCGCCGAATGGCTCACTGTTGTACATCAGCGCCGACGCCCCATGGGAGCCTGCCCCTAGCGCAGGCAACCTGGAGGACATCATCCGCGACTTCGGCTGGACCATCACGCTCTACGACCTGGACGACATCCAGGAGCTGCGCCCGTTGTTCAGCCCCTCCCCGCTCACGCCGCGCATGCTCGACAACTACCGCCTGCTCGAAGACGAGTACCGCAGCAGCCTGCCCGCGATCGATATCGCAGGGTTCATTCAACCCTCTGACGCGCCGCCACAGCCCCACGTGCTCAAGCACGACCAACTGAACTGGGTAGCCGACTTCAAGGCCCAGGACGACGCAGACCTGCAGGCCCTGCTCGACCTGCAGCCGTTCAACAACGCTCAGATCGTATCCCCGCACGCTTCACGGCAAGCCCTGGCACCGCCCATGAATCAAACCAAGCCGCGCGGCGCCGCTATCGTGATCGAGGATGCCCTCGGCATTACCCAAGAGCTCAATGCCTGGCGCAACGCAGCCGTCGACGAGGTGAAGACCCACTGGCTTCAGCGCGTTGTGGAACCCGGCGTGGACAATGAGCGCAAACTGCTTGTTGCGCAGTCGTTTCTGGAGATCGAAAAGCTCTACCCGCAGATGATGGCCGAGCGCATCGTCAAGCGCGAGGTCATGGCCGAGGCCGTGCGCAAGCAGCCGGTGACGCCTGTGGACTTCTATGGGTTCACCAACCACGCTCGCCAGCAGGCCGATGCACATGACGCACGGATGAAACCTCATCTGGCGCAGTACGAACGCGAAGTCCGGGCCAAGGTTCAGGCCCGCCAGGATGCTGGCGAATTCAGCAAGAAGTTCGACCAGAAGTACGGCCATCTGGTCGACCGCCAAGCCATGCACGATCAGCTCGCAGGCTTCGAGCAAGCGATGCAACAAGCCCAGCAAGCTGCAGAAGACCGCGCCAAAGACCATACCCGATGGCTCCTCAGCGAACGCCTGCTGCAGGCCCTGGACCGTTACGACAATGCCGACCTGATCAATGGCTTGGCCTTTGCTGAGCAAACCGGCCAGTGCGTAATCGGCATGGAGCTCAGCGAGTGGGGCGCGACGGTACTGGACCACTGGTGGCGCAGCGATGTGGCGCATCGGAGCAATCTGGCAATGCGCGGCATCAGCTACAACCAGGATGACATCCGCGAAGCGCTTGCCGCGCTTCTGGAAGCGGCCAAGGCCGAGCCGGCCTCAGAGACATCCTTCACATTGCGTGAGTCGCTCGCCCGGCAGGCGCACATCGCGGCGAATGCCTTCGGGCGCATCAACACGCTATACGAGGAGCTACAAAGCAGAAACAGTACCGCCAGCATCGGCTTGTATGCCTGGTACGTCGCGCTGGGGCGCCAAGTGCTGCGTACCGGGGCACCCAGCAGTGTGGACCGCGCGCTGCACCATGGCCTGCGCCTGACATTGTTCGCCTCGGTACATGAAACGGCCGTCGACATACGCCTGGGCGAAGTGACTCGCAGTGGGCATCCCTTTAACCCACAGCGCAGTGGTGCCCGGGTTGCACGCTATCTGGACCAGGCCTGGGCCGAAGGCCTGATGCAGGCCAAAAACAGCGACTTCTACAAGGTGCGTGCTGCAGGCCTGGTGTGTTTGCTCGAAGGCATGCTGATGGCCTTCAAGGCGCGCGAACTGCCTGACAGTGATGCACGGGTGAAGACCGAACTCTTGGCTGCCGCGATGACTACAGCGGCGGCGGGCTTCGAGATTGGAGCCAGTTATGTGGACCAGGTGGTGACGCGGTATGGCGCGAATAGTGTGACCGGGAGAGGGGCGGCGGCGAGCTTGGGGAGGTTGAAGCTTTGGGGGGGTAGTTTGGCCAGTATCGGCGGGGGGATGCTGGCGTGGTGGGATTTTGTAGATGCGGTTGAGCATTTTAAGAGCAGTCTGGATGGACCTAGGGGACAGATCAGAAAAAAGTCCAGACTCTTGGCTGCTACTTACTTTGTACGAGCAGCGGCGACTGTCACACTTTCACTGGCGGAATTGGGAACGGCAATTGCAATAGCAAAACCACTCTTTGACCATTTATCCCTTAACGCCAAAACTAAGGTCTCAAGGATGCTAGCCAGATCCGCAGGAACGCTTGCCAACCACCTCGGAACGCAAGCCGCCCGCCTAATACTCGCCCGTTTAGTTCTGGGCACCTTTTGGATAGGCTTAGCCCTAACGATATTGATCTATATATTTGAAGATGACAGTTTGGAAAAGTGGTGCAAGCGCAGTAGTTTTCGCATGGGAAAAAGCGCAAATCGATATGACGAACAAGAAGAACTGAAAGCTTTATACTCTGCATTCAGCGAGGCCTCATAATGTATTTGATCGAATGGGGATTCTGGCGGATGGCAACCCAATCAGAATCGGCACGCAAATCGCTCGAACTAGAGATGACTCCGGCAGAGATCCACGCCAATAAAGACTTCTATCAGAGTGACTTAGAGGAAGAGTTACACTTCCAAACCGTCAGCGAAAGGCCTCAAGCAAGAGGCCCAGTTTTTGCTTTTAACGAAATATTTCTAGAAATGCGCTGTGGAGGATCTGAAGAAAAGCGCGGCCTCATTACGCTCGCAACTCTCGGCGGGATTGCTCCGGCCGCCCTTATCTCAATAATCATCACCATTGGTTTCATATGGTTAGACATAACCGACCATGAAACCCGCTCCCCAATTACGATACTCACCACCCTTATAATGTTATCCGCTTCTGTGACCATAATTTACTTATATTCGAAGTATGGCGTTCGTCTAACCAGACTGGAAATGTTGACCAGTCGCCATTTGCTTATTCGCTTCAATCGAAAAACCCAGCAAGTCCACCTCCATCGGCCAAGTTATTGCGGCGGCATCGTAACGTTCCCTTGGAAAACAACCGGAAGCACAGGCATCTACCCTGAGGACGACTCACTCAGCGTAGGCATGAGACTAGGCCTGGTCTGGCACCCCAGCCGTACCGGCCTGCCCCACATGGAAATGGCCCTACTCGGTAAGCAAGGCCAAGGCGGCAGCGAGCTCCGCGACGAATGGGAATTCATCCGCCGCTACATGGAAGAAGGCCCACACGCCGTCCCCCGCCCCCGGCTGAGTACCCAGTTACCCTCCCCAATCCAGGCGTTCAGCGCCCAATTCGAAGGCCTCGGCCGTTTCTTCCGCAAAAGCAGCTGGCTGTTCAAACTCGCCCTGCTCATGGTCTGGCCCGCTTTCGTCATTGTCGGCACCGCGCACTGGGTCAGCCTGCTGCTGTGCTGGCGACCACGCTGGCCGAAGGTGATCCGCGAGGCCGGCTTGCCCGGCAAACCAGTGCCTCCACCCACCACCTTGAGTGACTACCCACCCGACATCCAGGAACGCCTACTCGCCAATGCCGACCGTTGGCAGCTAAAACCCGGCAAGCGCCCTGAGAAAAAACCACGGAAACCGCGCACCTCCAAATTGCCAAAAACACCGACATAAAAGCGGGCTGCACAGGCAAGCGAGTGGGTCGCAACCACCGACCCAATTCCCCAATGCTGGGGGTACCGGGCCCATTGGCAAGCACCGTAAAAGAAACCCACGAAACGGCCGTATCCCCCGTTGTACAAAGCCTGCGAGTCATTTATTTCGGTTTGGCACGCCTATTGCCGATCTCCTCCCAGACGCCCCAAGTCCATGGGCCCGTTTGCAGGAGGAATTGACTCATGCTCCGACCGATACCCCACCCGCTGGCAGTGGCGATTTTCGCCGGCATGCTCCAGATCCCGGCACAGGCTGCATTGAACGCTGTCGACCCCGGCCCCTACAACCTTGCCAATGGCAACTTTGCAGGCTGGTACCAGGACAGTCATGGTCGCACCCTCGACCTGTGCTTGACCAAAGCGGTGAGTTCAAGGGTCGCCGGTGCTCCCGGCGCGCCGGCGTACATGTGCACACTGCTACCCACCCCCGGCGTGTTCGACGACACCCAACCCATCGCCTTCCCCACCAACTTCCCTGACGAAGCCTTCTGGTTCACCGCCGACGCCGCCATCGTCGACGCTGCACGGGGCATCGACTTGAGCTACGGCACGGCCATCGAGGCAGCATTTGCCGCCGAAGAGCCGGTCGAAGGCGACCAGGTCAGCTTCGCCCGGGTGCGTATTCGCGTCGATGTGCCGACCGCAGGCACCTACGTGGTCACCCACCCTTACGGGGTCGAAGTCTTTGACGTACCGGCCGGTGGGCGCCGGGCGATCAACATGACCCGCGACATCGGCATCGCTGGCGCTGGCGACTTCAGCGGCGCGCTCAAAGGCGATGTCGGGCCGTTCCTGCGCAGCGTCAATGGCCCCTACACCGAAGGCAGCGAGCGCTTCATCGGCGACCCGAACCTGGATGAGCGTGTGACCGGCAGCCCGTTCAACACCAACTTCGTGCGCATCGAAGGCCCGGGGGGCATCGACCTGCGGACCGAGCTGTTCTCGATCTCGGGCAAGCTCTCCAATGTCGCCCTGCCCACGCCGCTGATGCCGCAGCGCACCACCTACTCGCGGCGCACCGAGAATGGCGACTTGCACGCCCAGCAAGATGTCTTCGTCATGGCCCCGCCGCCACCGGCCGCCGTCACCCTGACCAGCCAGACGCCAAACCTGAACCTGACCGAAGCCAACGGCACCGGTGCCTGGTACGCCCAGTCGGTACTCAACCCGAATGTGCCCACCACGCTGGTACTGACCGCCGACAACAGCGTGGCCATCCCGACCAGCAGCCTGACCACGGCCAACCTGCCACTGACCGACCTGGTGACCATCACTCAGGCTGAATACCACCTGTCCACCGGGCAACTTACGTTGGTCGCCAGCACCAGTGACGAAACCAGCCCGCCCGCCCTCACCGCCCACACCGGCAACGGCACGTTGCTGGGCAACCTCAGTGGCAACGGCGCGGTGAAGACATTGAGCACATCCCTTTCGCCCATCCCACCGGCCAAGGTGCAAGTCACCAGCGCCAATGGCGGTAGCGACAGCGAAGACGTGGTGCTGGTGCCATGAACAGACAAAGGCTCAGCCCTCAAGGAGGCAGCATGAACACTTGGCCACGCCGTGCGCTGTTCGCCGCCGGTTTCTCCCTCACTGTCACCAGCGCTGCCTTCGCCGCGCTGTCCGATGTCGACCCCGGGCCCTACACCTTCGCCACCGGCGGTTACCCGATGTGGTACAAGGACGGCAACGATCTGTCGCTTGAACTGTGCCAGTCACGCGCCACCAGTTCGCGGGTTGTCGGCGCGCCGGGTGCACCATCCTACATGTGTACCTTGTTGCCGGAGCCGGGCATCTACGACGACGCCTTGCCCCTGGTGTTCCCCGACAACTGGCCACCCGAGATGTTCTGGTTCCTGGCCGAAGCCACCATCCCGGCAGTGGGCAACAGCGGTTATGAGCTGGACGCCTATGTCGCCGGCCTTGAGGCCGCCTTTGCCGCTGAAAACCCGGTGGATGGCGACCAGCAGAGCTTTGCCCGCATCCGCATCCGCGTCTCGGTACCCCGGGCCGGTGTCTACACCATTACTCACCCCTACGGTGTCGAGACGGTCAACGTCACCACCCCTGGCCGGCGCGCGATCAACATCACCCGTGACATCGGCATCGGTGCCCCCGGTAACTTCACCGGTGCGCTCAACGGCGCGCTGGGCCCATGGCTAAGAGGCGCTGGCGGGCCGTACCTGGAGGTCAACCCAGACACCGGCGCCACCGACACCTTCATTGGTGACCCGAACAGGCCCGAGACCGTGGTCGGCAGCCCGTTCAACACCAACTTCATCCGTATCGACGGCCCGCCCGGGCGCATCGAAACGTCGCTGTTCACGTTGTCTGGCAAGGTGCTCGACCAACGTGCGCAAACGCCAGTGACCCTGGAGCGCGCCACCTACTCGCGCAACGGCTCCGGCACCCGTGTGGAGGTGTTCGCCAAGGCCCCGCATGACGCTAGTCTGTGCATGCGCAATGGCCTGGCACTGATCGGCACGCCGCCTTCGCCTTGCCAGTTCAACCTGCTGACAGACAACAACGGGCTGTTCTTCAGCCAGCAGTTCGGCCAGGCCGTGCCGCCCGCCGTGGTGGTGGTGACTGCCAGCAACAGCACTGCAGGCACCCAGCCGACCGCACTGTCGAGCAAGCTGACTGACGTGGTCAAGGTCAGCACCGCACGCTACGACTGGGCCAACAAGCGCCTGTTCATCGAGGCCCGCTCCAGCGACGAAGTGGCCATCCCCGACATGCTCGCCCAAGGCTATGGCCGGATGTCCAAATCGGGCACGTTGCAGAGCCTGACCGTGAATGACCTGGCACAGCCGCCGGCCACTGTCACAGTCAAGTCGGCCCATGGCGGCAGCGATGTGGAACCGGTGATCGTGGTCGGCAATGCGCCGGTCGAGGCGGCCAACCAACCGCCGCTGGCCCAGGCCGATGTCGGCAGCACCAGTGTCGGCATCCCGCTGACTCTCAACCTGCTGCTGAACGACAGCGACCCGGACGGCAACGTACCGCTGGCCATCAGCGACCTGACCCAACCCGGTACCGGCCTTGGCGGCGTCGTGCTCAATGGCACCACCTCGGTCACCTACACCCCACCCGCCGGTGCCACGCAACCGCTGGTGGCCACCTTCAACTACCGGGCGGTGGATGCCAAAGGCCTGAAGTCGGAACCGGCCACGGTGACCATCAACGTTGCGCCCAACCAGGCGCCAACGGCCAACCCGGAAACGGTCGCCACCCTGGGCGTGCCGCTGACCATCAACGTGCTGGCCAACGACACCGACCCGGAAGGCAACCTGCCGTTGACCGTTGCCGCCGTCACACAACCCGCTGCCGGCCGAGGCACCGTCAGCACCGATGGCACGACGGTGACCTACACCCCACCGGCCACGGTGACGGCGGCCTTTACCACCACCTTCACCTACCAGGTGCGTGACTCGCTGGGGGCGCTGTCCAACGCCGGCACCGTCACGGTCAACGTGTCGCCACGCCCAGCCGCCGAGACCTTTGCGGTCACCGCAGCCACGGTCACGGCACGCTCCAACAACCGGTACAACTGGGACATCAGCGGCACCTCGTCGGTGACCACCGGCAACGTTGTGACCGTACGTGTCACCACCACCACCGGCGTGCAAACCCTGGGCACCACTACCGTACCGGTCACCGGGCGCTGGCGCCTGGCGGTCAGCAACAGCACCACGGTGATCCCGACCGCCGCGCCGACGGCGACCATCACCACCAGCCCAGGGACCACACGCACCGTCAACGTCGTCGTGCAGTAGAAGGCGGGAGAACGCCATGAAATGCCTGTATCCACTGTTGCTCTGCCTGGCCCTGGCGGGCCAGGCCAGCTGGGCCGAGGACCTGATGGACAACGCCGACCTTGCGGCCGGCAATGACCTCGGTGACCCGGTGATCATCCGCCTGTTACCGGTCGGCGCCGGCCAGGCAGCGGTGATCGAGCAGCAAGGCACGGGCAACCGCGCCGCCCTCGACCAGAACGGCCAGGCCCTGCTGGGCCGCATCGTCCAGGCCGGGGGCGCGCAAGAGGCGTACATCCTGCAAGAAGGTAGTGACCTGATGGCCAGCATCAGCCAGCAGGGATATGGCAACAGCGCGTCGATCCGCCAGAGCGGCAGCAGCAACAGCGCTGCCATCGACCAGATCGGCAACAACAACAGCGCCAACATCGTGCAGTCCGGCACGGGCCTCAACAGCTCCGTGACCCAAGCCGGCAATGGCCAGCATGTTCAGATCACCCAATACCGATAGACCTGGAGGCACCACCATGTTCAAGCTCGCTCCCCTCAGTGCCGCTATCGTCCTTGCCCTTGCAGGCCAGGTCATGGCTGCCGACAGCACCTCGACCCAGACCCAAGACGGCAAGGAAAACATTGCCGAAGTGACCCAGACCCTCGCGCCGTTCGCCTCGGCCACCCAGTCGCAGACCGGCAAGGGCCACAATCACCTGGCGGTGCAGGCCAACAGCACCAGCGATATCCAACAAAGCGCCACCGGCTCATACAACGCAGGCTACGCCGAGCAGTTGTTCGAAAATGGCAGCCAGATCACCCAGCAGGCCGGAGGTAGCTATAACGATGCCTTCGCCAGCCAGTCGCTGGGCGAGAACAACCAGTCGCTGCAGACCCAGCAAGGCACTGAAAACCGCTCGACCGTGTGGCAGGACAGCCAGCTGGGCAGCCAGGCCACCACCCAGCAGTCCGGCCAGCGCAACGAAGCCTTCGTCGAGCAGACCTTCGGCGGCAGCAATAACCAGAGCATGATCATCCAGGCAGGCGCCGACAACTACGCCGCCGCCGAGCACCTGACGCATAACGACGGCAACATCCAGATCTACCAGGACGGCAAGGAAAACTGGGCTTACGGCGACCAGCGCGACGGCGAGGGTGGCACCATCGGCCTCAGCCAGACCGGTACCGGCAACTCGGTGGAGGTCTGGCAAGACACGCAAGTCGGCAGCCAGGCCAACGTCACCCAGACCGGCCAGCTCAACGAAGGCTACATCGACCAAAGCTTCGGCGACGCTAACAAGGCCACCCTCACGCAAAAAGGCAAGGCCAACGCCAGCTGGTCGGACCAGTTCGAGAGCAACAACTCGACCACCACCATTTCGCAGACCGGTAACAACAACCTGCACTACACCTACCAGAACGGCGAAAACCTGAACTTGACCGTGACCACCCAAGGCAACGGCAACAAGATCACCGCCAGCAACTGGAAAGGCGACAAGATGGGCGGCCAGTTCGGCGTCAACCAGACGGCCGTGATCAACCAGTACGGTAACGGCAACGGCGTCAACCTGACGCAGAACGGCGACAACCACCTGGCCACGCTGAACCAGACCGGCAACAACAACGCGATGCAGACCAAGCAGGCCGACAGCAACAACGAACTGTTCTTCGAGCAGAACGGCACCGACAACATCCTGGTCGCCGACCAGCGCGGTACCGACAACTATGCCTTCGGCAGCAGCGAGGGCACCGGCAACGTCATCAACCTGGACCAGTCCGGCTATAGCAACCAGAGCTACACCAACCAGCTCTACGGCAGTGGCAACGAGGCCACCATCAAGCAGGCCGACAGCATCAACGTCGCCTACGTGACCCAGGGTGGCCAGGGCAACAAGGCGTTCGTCGACCAGAGCGGCATGGCGCAAACCGCCACCATCAGCCAGCTGGGCAGCGCGAACATGGCCACTGTGACCCAAAAATAACCTGCTCCCCCCTTGAACCGCGGTGCTCACTCTCCCTGGTGCCGCGGTTCCTTTTTTATTGTTTCCCTGCTACCTCACCGCCCTTTGTAGGAGCAGCCTTGTGCTGCGAAGAGGCCGGTGAAAACACAGTAAATTTGCGCTGCTATCACCGGCCTCTTCGCAGCACAAGGCTGCTCCTACACGGGGAGCGCATGAGCCGGGGTAGAATGGAACACCGTAAGCCTGGTGCTGCTTCCATGATCCAGTCCGACCTCGACCTGTTCGGCCCCCAGCCGCAACGCCTGGCGAGCCATACCGTGCTGCTGCCCGGCTTCGCCCTGGCCGAGCTCGAGGCCTTGCTAGACGCTTTGCGCACGGTGCTGCGCGCCGCGCCGTTCCGGCACATGCACACGCCCGGTGGCCTGCACATGGCTGTCGCACTGACCAATTGCGGGGCACTGGGCTGGGTCAGTGACGAGCACGGCTACCGCTACACCCTGACCGACCCGCAGAGTGGCCAACCCTGGCCTGCGCTACCGCCGGTGCTGCTCGGCTTGGCAAACCGCGCTGCGGCCGTCGCCGGTTTCGACGACTTCGTGCCCGACGCTTGCCTAGTCAACCACTACTTGCCAGGCACCCGTTTGAGCTTGCACCAGGACCGTAACGAGCAGGACTTCAGCCAGCCGATCGTGTCGATTTCACTGGGCTTGCCCGCAGTGTTCCTGCTGGGCGGGCTGCAGCGTTCGGACAAGACCCAGCGTGTGCCGTTGAGCCATGGCGATGTGCTGGTGTGGGGCGGTGAGGATCGCTTGCGCTTTCATGGCGTGCTGCCCATCAAACCCGGCGTGCATCCGCGCATGGGCGAACGGCGGATCAACCTGACCCTGCGCAAAGCGGGCTGATCAGGTAAAAACTTGAACATCCGGGCCTGAAAGGCTTCTAAAGAGGAGCCGCGTCAGCTTTCACAAGGAGCCCATGCCCATGAAAATGCCCGGCCGCGCACCCAATACCTTTGTGCAGCTGGATTACGTACGCGATACGTTGTTCGGCCCGGTCGCCCAGAGCGTGGAATGCCAATGCCAACTCGCCGCCCTCAACCTGCAGGGCCGCCCTGCCCTGCGCTTGCACATCTGCCCGCCGCTGCCCGACAAGGTCGATCGCGCCCACAGCGTGGCGTTCGTCTGGGATGGCCGCACCTACCGCGGGGTGGTGCGTGACCAGGGCAAATGTGGCGATGGCGGGCTGAACCTCCTGCTGGAGCTGCAATAAGGTGATCAACGGCGATCAAATGCGCTGAACCTGCCCGCAACGGCGCGTCTCCATAGAAAAGAGCCCACGCCTTCTGGAGACCGTCATGAACAGTCCACTGCTCAAGCTCTTCACCCGCCCGTCCGATGCCTGGATGGAGATACGCCGCGCCGAAGAGGACCATCCGCAGCAATACCTGCCTCGGCTGCTAGCCCTGGCGCTGATCCCTGCCATTTGCCTGTTTGTCGGCACCACCACGTTCGGCTGGAGCCTGGCCGCCGAAGAACGCGTGCGCCTGAGCATTGGCAGCGCGGCGCAGTTGGCAGGCCTGCTGTACGCAGCCACAGTGGTCGGGGTCATGATCATGGGCGTGATGATCCGCTGGATGTCACGCGGCTTCGATGCGCAACCCAGCCTGCAGCAATGCATCGGCTTTGCCGCTTACTGCGCCACGCCGTGGTTTTTCGCGGGGGTGGTCGGGTTGCTGCCGATTCGCTGGCTGGCGCTGACTGCGCTATTGGCTGCTTCGGCTTATGCCAGCGTGCTGCTGTTTGGCGGGCTGCAGACGTTTCTGCGGTTACGCAAGGAGCAGGCCATGCTGTTCGCCGCCTGTGTGTGGGGGGTTGGACTATTGGTGCTGGTGACCATCCTGGTGTCGATGATCCTGTTCTGGTTCAACGGCCTGATGCCGGAATATGTGCGCCCGGCCAGCCTCGGCTGACCGGGACACAAGGTGCAGGCTCAGGCAATCGCCCTTATTGGCGTGGTCGGCTTGTCACGCAGCGCATGCAGCTGCGAAACCAGGTTCACCACGTCGCGGCAACTGTTGAGGTCCTGCAGCGCAACGCCTGTCAGGGTAACGCCCGCTTCGAGGCGCTGCCCCTGGCCCAGGCGGATGGTCAGGTGGGCGCCATCCGCGCAACTGACCTCGCAGCGATCAGGCAGGCAGGCTTGCTCGATCATTTGCCGCATCTCTAGCATTGAAACGCCTATCAACGACATTGTACGACCCTCTCTGTACTGGATGGCCTGTTGTTTAGGTACGCCTTTGCCAGGCATGGTGCCAATTGATATTGCGCATGCTCAGGCGGCCGTCCATGCGCCGGAGCAATGATGGTGCGCGGGATCATCTAGCACCTTAGTGGAAGATCGCAGGCCAGCCAGGGCTGTTCGATCGGCTGCACAGAGTTGACGACGAGCGGTCTCAGCTGCCCTCGGCCTGCATCTGCCCGAACCGGCCGGCATGGAAGTCGTCGAACGACTCAGCGATTTCTGCCTGGCTGTTCATCACGAATGGGCCATAGCCAACGATCGGCTCATCGATCGGCTCACCGCTGAGCAGCAGCACACTGGCGCCTTCCAGCGCCTCGAGCACAATGTCCTCACCCCCACGCTCGAGCAATACCAGGCTGGTTGGCCCGGCTTCCCGTTCACCGTTGACCCGCACAGTCCCGCGCAGCACCACCAAGGCGGCGTTGCGCCCTGCGGCTACGGGCAGTTGCAAAGTCGCTTGAGCATTCAGGCGCAAATCCCAGACATCCATCGCGGTGAAAGTCCGCGCAGGGCCTTGGTGGCCTTGGAATTCACCCGCGATCACCCGCAGGCTGCCACGCTGGTCATCCAGCGCCACCACCGGGATATCCGTGGCAAGCAACGTCTGGTAACCCGCCGCGGCGCGCTTGTCACGTGCGGGCAGGTTGACCCACAGCTGGACCATTTCGAGTGTGCCACCCGTGCGGGCGAATGCCGGCGAATGGAATTCTTCATGGACAATGCCATTGGCCGCCGTCATCCATTGCACGTCGCCGGGGCCGATCAAGCCACCGGCCCCCGTGGAATCGCGGTGTTCGAGCTCGCCTTGGTAGACGATGGTCACCGTTTCGAAACCACGGTGCGGGTGCTGGCCGACGCCGCGTCGGTCACGTGTACGGGTGAAGTCGTGCGGGCCGGCGTAGTCCAGCAGCAAGAACGGGCTGATCTGGCGGGCCAGGTCGTCGTAGGTGAACAGGCTGCGCACCGGGAAGCCATCGCCTACCCAGTGGGCGTGGGGGCTGCGGTGAATACCCAGAATCTTTTTCATGAGAAGTCTCCTCTCTTGGCTGGGATCACCTTACCAATGATGCCAATAAGCCGGTAGGCAGCTTAAATAGCATGCATCGTCTCACCTATGGAACGACAACGTCACGGTTGCAGGAAGGCCAACACCTGCTCGGCGGCCATGGCCGGGTCCTCCTGCATGAAGCAGTGCCCACCGGCGACCTGCCGCGCGCTCACGTTGGGGTTCAGCGCCGCCAGGCGTTTGACCGAATGCGGCACGAAGGGATAGGTCTGTTCGCCATACAGCACCCGCGTCGGTGTGTGGATCGCGGCCAGGTTTGCCCACATGCGCTTGGGGAACGAACTGAAAATTTCCACCTCGCGGCTGGGCCGGCACTTGAGCACTACCGCCTCGCCACAATCGCCAATGGCATGCTCCACATAGGCCATCATTGCCGCATCGGTCCAGCCTTTGAAAATGCCGCGCCCCTGCAGCGAGGCCAGTGCCGCCTCACGATCAGGCCAATGGCTGCGGCGGTTGGCCGCCTTGCGCGCCAAGGCATGGCGCTGATGCAGGCCGACCAGCGCAGCCGCGCCCATCACACCGATCATACGGCGGCTGAACAGCACCGGGTCAAGTAGTATGGCCCGCTCGAACAGCGTGGGTGCGCTGGCCAGGATCAGCCCCGTGAGCACGCCACCAAAGCTGTGCCCGAGGGCAAAGCGTGGCACCTCGCCATACTCGCCACGCCCGCTTTCGAACGCCTCCACCGCCAATTCAGCGGTGCGGTTCCACCCGCGAAACACGCCGCCATGGTCGCTGTCGCCGTGGCCTTGCACATCGCACAGCCACAGGTCGAAATGCTCGCCCAGGCGCATCAGCAACGGCTGGTACGCCAGGCAGCAGAAGCCGTTGCCGTGCAGAAAATGCAGCAAAGGCTTGCCACTGGCGGGTGTGCGCCACCCGCGCAAGGTGAAGCCTTCGGGGCATAGGTGTGACCAGGGGATCAACTGCATCGGCTTGCTGTACTCATCGGTCTATGAAAACGCCGATTCTACAAACAGCAGCGGGTAGAGTGAAATCACCAGCAGCAAGGCCATCAGGACATTGAACAGCATCAGCCAGCGCGGGTTCTGCAACAGGTTGCGCAAAGCGCTGCCAAACATGACCCAAACCCCGACGCTGGGCAGGTTGACCAGGGCGAACAGCGCGGCGATGACAACCACGTTCATCACGTAGCCCTGGGCCGGTGTATAGGTAGTGATGGCCCCCACCGCCATCACCCAGGCCTTGGGGTTGACCCACTGGAACGCGGCGGCGCCCCAGAACCCCAGCGGCTTGCGGGCCTTGGCCGAATCCGTGCCGATTGGCCCCGAGGTCGCGATTTTCCACGCCAGGTACAGCAAGTAGGCCGCGCCGGTGTAACGCAGCACGGTGTACAACGGCGGCCAGGCCTTGAACACCTCGCCCAGGCCCAAACCGACGGCCAGCACCATGACCATGAAGCCAAGGCTGATGCCCATGGCGTGCGGGATCGAGCGACGCACGCCGAAGTTCACACCCGAGGCCAGCAGCATGGTGTTGTTCGGCCCCGGGGTGATGGAGGATACGAAGGCAAACAGCACGAACGCTGTAAGCAGGTCGGCAGAGGCAAGCATGGCAGGCATTCCACAATCATTATTGGTGCTGTCACACTAACGGAGTCGCCCTGCCTTGCGACCGGTACAGTTTTGCTAAATTAAATAGATACAAATACTGTACCGATCTCATCCCGTTCAAGGAAGCCCGCCCCATGAGCCTCACTATCCGCCCCGCGGTGCGTACCGACGCCGCGCAGATTCTTGCCTTCATCACTGAGCTTGCCGACTACGAACGTGCGCGCCACGAGGTGATCGCCTCGGTTGCCGATATCGAGCGCAGCCTGTTCGACGAGGGCAGTACAGTGCACAGCCTGATCTGCGAGCGGGATGGCCAGGCGATCGGTTTTGCCGTGTATTTCTACAGTTACTCGACGTGGCTGGGGCGTAACGGGATTTATTTGGAAGACTTGTACGTCACGCCCGAGCAGCGCGGCGATGGTGCCGGGCGCACATTGCTGCGGCACATTGCCCGCGAGGCTGTGGAGAACGGCTGCGGGCGCCTGGAATGGAGTGTGCTGGACTGGAACGAACCCGCGATCGGGTTCTACCAGTCGCTGGGGGCCGAAGCGCAGGCTGAGTGGGTTAAATATCGACTGGATGGCAAGAAGCTGTTGGCGTTTGCCCAGGGTTGACCCCAAATACCGCCGAAATCCCCCCTGTAGGAGCAGCCTCGTGCTGCGAAGAGGCCCGTCTCGCCACAATAATTCTATGGACCTTACCGGCCTCTTCGTAGCACAAGGCTGCTCCTACAGGTCAATGAAAGCCGAACGTTGCGTTTGGCTCAGTTCCGTCGCCACACCGCCCCGGCAATATCCACCCGCTTGGGCAGTACCTTGTTCTGGAAAAACAGCTCCGCCGTGCGCTGCTGCGCTGCCACGATCTCATCGCTCACCGGTATCACCGGCGACGCCGGCCGATGGCTGAAGCTGCGCCGCACCACCGCCTCCGGCAAGCCCATGAACTGTGCAAGCAACTGGATGCTCCCGGCTTCGTCACTGCGCGTGAGCGCCTCGGCCTGGCTGATCACATCGAGTAGCTGACCGACAAACGCCCCGTTGGCCTCGACGTACTCACGCGCCCCCAGCATGAAAGGCCCGATCAAGCCCAGCCCTTGGCCATCGGCCAACAGCCGCGCTTTGCCCTCCAGGTCGATGGCCGAATAGAACGGGTCCCAGATCGCCCAGGCGTCCACGCTGCCGCGCTCGAACGCCGCACGCGCATCGGCAGGTGCCAGGTACACCGGCTGCACATCGCGGATGCTCAACCCGGCCTTGGCCAGGCTGCGCAGCAACAGGTTGTGCGCACTCGAACCTTTCTGCAGGGCAACCCGCTTACCCTTGAGGTCGCCGATGGTGCCCACCGGGCTGTCTTTCGGTACCAGAATCACCTCAGCCTGCGGCTTGGGCGGTTCAGCGCCGATGTACAGCAGGTCGGCGCCGGCCGCCTGGGCGAAGATCGGCGGAATATCACCGGTCGAACCGATGTCGAGGCTGCCAATGTTCAAGGCTTCTAGCATTTGCGGGCCGGCCGGAAACTCGATCCACTCAACCTGGGTGTGAGTAAAGCGCTGCTCCAGAAGGCGATGCTGCTTGGCCAGGACCAGGCTGATCGAGCCCTTCTGGTAGCCAATGCGCAACGTCGCAGGGTCTGCCGCCTGGGCAGCACCGGCCAAGCTCAGCAGTAACAGGACGGCAAGGCGTAGCACACGCATGGGTCACTCCTTCCAGTCGGTCGAGGTTTTTTCCCAGAGGTTGATTCCGCCTTCCACGGCGTACTGGTCGATGGCCGCCAACTCCTCGGGGCTGAACACCAGGTTATCGAGTGCGGCCACGTTCTCGATGATTTGCTCGGGGCGGCTTGCACCAATCAGTGCCGAACTCACGCGCGGGTCGCGCAGGGTCCAGGCCAGGGCCAGTTGCGCCAGGCTCTGGCCTCGCCCCCGGGCGATTTCATTGAGGGCGCGGGCGCGGGCAATGTTGTCTGGCGACAGGTGCTGGGGCAGCAACGAGCCACCGCCGGCGCGGTTGACGCGGGCATCGGCGGGAATGCCGTTCAGGTACTTGTCGCTGAGCAGGCCTTGGGCCAGCGCCGTGAACACGATCACCCCGGCCCCGAGCGCATCAGTGGTGGCCAGCAGGTCACGCTCGATCCAACGGTTGAACAGGTTGTACGAAGGCTGGTGGATCAGCAGCGGCACCTTCACCTCGGCCAGCAGCGCCGCAATCTCAGCCGTCTTGCCCGCCGAATAGGACGAAATGCCGACATACAGCGCCTTGCCCTGACGCACGATGTCGGCCAGGGCAATGGCGGTTTCCTCCAGCGGCGTGTCGGCATCGAAACGGTGCGAATAGAAGATGTCGACGTAGTCCAGGCCCAGGCGCTGCAGGCTCTGGTCGAGGCTGCTGATCAGGTACTTGCGCGAACTGCCGCCCTGCCCGTATGGCCCTGGCCACATGTCCCAGCCCGCCTTGCTCGAGATAATCAGTTCGTCGCGGTAGCTGCGCAGGTCTTCACGCAGCAGCCGGCCGAAGTTGGTCTCGGCGCTGCCATAGGGCGGGCCGTAGTTGTTGGCCAGGTCGAAGTGGTTGATGCCCGCATCGAATGCGGTGCGCAGCAACGCGCGTTGGGTATCGATAGGCGTCGCATCACCAAAGTTGTGCCACAGGCCCAGGGACAGGGCCGGCAGCACCAGGCCACTGCGGCCGACACGGCGATAAGGCATGCGCGCGTAGCGCTCGGGGTGGGCGGCGTAGCTCATGGTTGACCTCGTTCGGTAAAGAAAGGATTGGCAGGGCGCTGCAGCCCCAAGTGTTCACGCAGGGTGCGGCCTTGGTACTGGCGGCGGAACAGCCCGCGGCGCTGCAGCTCGGGCACGACCAGGTTGGCGAAATCCTCCAGCCCCAGGGGCAGGTGCGGCACCAGCACATTGAAGCCATCGGCGGCACGGCCCTCGAACCAGGCCTGCAGTTCATCGGCGATGTGGGCCGGGGTGCCGACCAGGCTGTAGTGCCCTCGCCCGCCGGCGATGCGCCGGCCAAGCTGGGCGAGTGTCAATTGCTCGTTGCCGGCAAGTTCGGTGAGCAGTTGCTGGCGGCTGCGCTGACCATCTTCGGTGGGCGGCAGTTCGGGCAGCGGGCCGTCGAATGGGTAACCGGAAAGGTCGAAATTGCCGAGCATGCGCCCGAGCAAACCAACCCCGACGCGCGGGTCGACCAGTTCCTGAAACTGCTGGTACTTTTCTTCGGCTTCAGCCTGGCTATGCCCAACCACCACAAACACGCCAGGCATGATCTTCAGCGAATCCTCGCCCCGCCCGTAAGCGGCCAGCCGGCCCTTGAGGTCGGCGTAGAACGCCTGGGCGCGGGCCAGGCTCGGTTGCGCGGTAAACACCACCTCGGCACTGAACGCGGCCAGCTCGCGGCCGGTTTCCGAGGAGCCCGCCTGAACCAGCACCGGCCGCCCCTGGGGCGAGCGGGCGACGTTCAGCGGGCCTTTCACGCGAAAGTGCTCGCCTGCGTGATTCAGGGCACGCACCCCATCAGGACGGTGGAACAGCCCACCGGCCTTGTCGTGCACGAAGGCGTCGTCAGCCCAGCTGTCCCACAGGCCCTGTACCACCTGCTGAAACTCCCGGGCTCTGGCGTAACGCTCGGCATGGGGGATATGCACCTGGCGGCCGAAGTTGCCCGCTTCGGCGGCCGCGTCCGAGGTGACCAGGTTCCAGCCTGCGCGGCCGCCGGACAGGTGATCGAGCGAGGCGAACTTGCGTGCTACGTGGTACGGCTCGTTGTAGCTGGTGGTGGCGGTGGCGATCAGGCCGATGCGCTCGGTAACGGCACTTAACGCCGACAGCAGGGTAAGCGGTTCGAAATAGGTGGAGCGTGCGCTGTGGCTGGCCAGGGCGTCGGTGGGCGCGGCGACGCTGTCGGCAACGAACAACGCGTCGAAACAGGCCGCTTCGGCGATCTGCGCGGCGCGGCGGTAGCTGCTGAAGTCCATGGGGTCGGCCGGTACGTCCGGGTGGCGCCAGGCGGCCACGTGGTGCCCGGTGGCCATGAGGAAGGCGCCCAGGCTCAGTTGACGGCTCATGTCGATCTCCTTGATGGGGTTGTCGCTGCGCTTTTGTAGGAGCAGCCTTGTGCTGCGAAGAGGCCTGTAACGCCACAGCCTCTGTATAAGCCGTACCGGCCTCTTCGCAGCACAAGGCTGCTCCTACACAGGTCATGCGCAGGATTCGAGTGACTCAAAAATCCTTGCGCAACTGCACGCCGAAGTAGCGCCCGTCGTCGCGTGGTACGGAGCGGTAGATGTAATCGCCGCCGCTGGCCAGCATCTGCGCATACGACTTGTCACCCAGGTTTTTGCCCAGCAGTGCCACACGCCAGCCGTCGTTGTAGTCGGCCAGGGCAATGCTGGCGTTCCAGATGCCGTAGGCGCCCTGCACGGTGTCCGGGTTCTGGTCCAGGCTGAACTGCACCGAATCCTGCCAGCTGTAGTCGCTGGAAAGCTCGACATCCAGGCCGTTGTCCAGCGGGATCACGTAGTCGGCACGCACGTAGGTCTTCCAGTCCGGGGTAAACGGCAGGTGGCCACCGTCGATGTTGCAGTTGGCCGCGGCCCCTGCCGGGCAGTTGAAGTGGTCGACACGGGCCTTGGTGTAGGCCACGGCAGTAGTCAACTTCAGCTGCGACGTCGCCTGGAAACTGGCATCCAGCTCCACACCCTGGGTCTTGACCTTGCCGGCGTTGACCAAGCGCGTTACCACCTGATTGGCCACCGTGTCGAAGAAGTTGGCCTGGTAGTCGTCGTAGTCGGTGTGGAACACCGCCAGGTTGGCGGTCAGCCGGTTGTCCAGCGCCGTGCTCTTCAGGCCGACTTCATAAGCGTCGGAGGTTTCCGGCTTGAGGGCGCCGGTGTCGCGCGGCTGCATGTTGAAGAACACGTTGTAGGCCGGGCCTTTGTAGCCACGCGAATAGGTGACGTAGCCGGTGAGGTTGTCGTTGAAGTCGTATTGCAGGCCGGTGCGCCCGCTCCAACCGTCCTCGTCCACCGAGCCGGAACTGGCGGTCGAAGGCTGGATGCCGGTGACCGCGGTGGCCGAGCTGGAGACCCGGCGGTGGTCGTACTCCAGGTCGTCGTGTGTCCAGCGCAGGCCGAAGATGGCGCGCAAGTCGTCGGTGAAGTTGAAGGTGTTCTCACCGAACAGCGCGACGCTGTCGTTGGTCGTTGAGTAATCTGCCCGCCCCGTGTTGGCCACGCCGCCGTTGACCGACAGGCGCTGGTAGGTTTCGTTGGACGTGCCGTGCATGTAGAAGGCGCCGAGCACGTACTCGTTGAACTGCCCTTTGGGCGAGGTCAGGCGAAACTCCTGGCTGTATTGGTCGTAGTCCACCGTGCCCTTGTCATGGGACGCGGTCACGGGGAGCAACGCACGGCGGTCGCCGTCCTGGTACTGGGTGTTGTCCCAGCCGCGCCAGGCGCTGATCGAGGTCAGGGTGTAGTCACCCAGTTGCCAGTCGAGCTGGGCCGACAAGCCTTGGTTCTCGTCTTCGACGTGGGTCTTGAAGTCACTGTTGATATCGCGGTTGTGCGCGCTAGGGGTGACCGGGCGCAGTTGGTTGGCAAACGCTGTACTGGCGCTTGTGATCACACCGCTGGGGAGTGTGTCTTCACCTTTCATGTAGTCAGCGATCAAGGTCAGGCGCAGGTCTTCGTTGGGTTCGAATTCCAGCTTGCCGCGGGCACCTTTGCGCTGGTAACCATTGACGTCGTGGCCATTGGCAACGTTTTCGACATTGCCGTCGTAATCGCCCCACAAGGTGCTCAGCGAGCCCTTGAACTGTTCGCTGAGCCGCCCGCCGATGCCGAAGCGCAGGCGGTTTTCATCGCCACCGCCAAAGTGCGAGTAATCCACGTAGCCGCGGGTTGGCTCGGGGATGGCCTTGCTGACCACGTTCAGCACGCCGGCCGACGCGTTCTTGCCGAACAGCGTGCCCTGCGGGCCACGCAGCACTTCGATGCGCTCCAGGTCGAGCAGGTCGAGGGTAGATTGGCCCGGCCGCCCGAACACCACGCCATCGACCACGGTAGCCACGGTGGGCTCGACGCCTGGGGAGGTCGAAATGGTGCCGACGCCCCGGATGAACAGCGAGGTGTCCTTGTTCGAGGCGCCTGCCCGGTAGTTGAGTGTCGGCACCTGCTGGACAATGCTGGCCACGTTGTTGCGGTTGTCACGTTCGAGCTGCTCGCCATCTATCACCGAAACCGCCACCGGGACTTCCTGCAGGCTGGCTTCACGGCGTGTGGCCGTGACCGTCACCGCGCCGAGGGCCGTCGCTTGCGGCGCGCTCTCGGCAGGTTCGGCAGCCTGGGCGCCCTGGCCGAACGCGGCCAACAAAATGGCCGCTGCCAGCGGCCGGCGTTGTGTAGTAGGAAATGGAGTTGTCTGCATGCTGCTCACTGCCTTATGGGACCAGACCAGGCCCACGTTCACGGGCCGACACGGAGGGTGCTGTGGGTGTCTGGTCTCGCTCGTGCGAGTGGCAGGCGCTTGCCAACAGCAGCGCTTGTTAGCGCTAACATGAGCAAGTATCAGAGGGCGCTGCTTAGCACGTCAAATACTTAAAAGTCAGATTGATATGCAATAAAGCTATTTGCCAGGCGCCATTGCGTTAGCGCTACCATCGCGCCATTTCCCGATGAGGCGACCCTGTGAGCCAAGCCAAGGATTCCCCCCGAAAGCGCCGTGGTGCAGGCCGCGCCACCCTGGCCGACGTGGCGCGCGCGGCAGACGTATCGGCGATCAGCGTGTCGCGTTTCTTCAACCAGCCTGAGCAGGTTTCACCGCCTCTGCGTGAGCGCATAGAGGCCGCTGTGCAGGCGCTGGGCTACGTTCCCAACCTGGTCGCCGGGGGCCTCGCCTCGGCGCGCGGGCGTATTGTCGGCATGGTGATCCCAAACATCTCGGGGCCGATCTTTGCCCAAACCATCCAGGCCTTCAGCGACACCCTCAGCCGCCATGGCTATCAGTTGCTGCTGGCGTCCAGCTACTTCAGCGAAGAACAGGAAGAGAGTGCGGTGCGTGCGTTCCTCGGCTGGTCGCCGGCGGCGTTGGTGGTCACCAGCCATTTCCACAGCCCGGCGACTGAAAAGATGCTGGCCGAAGCTGACGTGCCCGTGGTCGAGATCTGGGATTACCGCCCCGAGCGGGCGCCGTTGCAGGTCGGTTTTCTGCATCACCAGGTCGGCGTGCAGGCGTGCCGCTACTTGCTGGCAAAAGGGCATCGACGCATCGCCTTCGTGCAGAACAGCGCAGCCGGCGACTTGAGCGCGTTGGAGCGGCGTGACGGGTACATCGAGGCCTTGGCCGAGGCCGGTCTTGAACCCTGGGTGTTCGTGCCCTCCGCCGATTGCGCGCCGTTCGAGGCAGGCAAACAGGCAATGGAGGCGCTGATCCGCCGCACGCCACGCCCCGAGGCGATCATCTTTGCCAATGACAACCTGGCTGCCGGCGCCGTGTTGGCTGGCCAACGTGCGGGGCTGCGGCTACCGGATGACGTGGCGATCGTCGGCTTTGGCGACTACCCCTTCGCCGACATGCTGCTGCCCAGCCTGACCACGTTGCGGCCGCCCTCGCGGGAGATTGGCGAGGTGGCGGCCTTGCGCGTCCTGCAACACCTGGGCGCCATCGCGCATGAGGGTGAGGTGCAACGGTTGAACCTGCTCGCCTGCGAACTGGTGGCCCGCGAAAGCGCCTGACGGCAAGGCACTGATGCATCGGGCGCTGTGACAATCCGCACAATGAGGATTATTCTTCCAAGGTATGTCCCACAGCCCCAATATGTGAGCGCCGAATATGAAAATCGATGACATGGACGCCTTCGTGGCGGTCATCCGTTGCCAGTCGACCAACCTCGCCGCCGAGGCCCTGCAACTGACCCAGCCGGCCATCACCCGTCGCGTGCAGAACTTCGAGGAAGACCTCGGCGCCACCCTGCTTGACCGCAACACCAAACCGCTGAAGCCAACGCCAATGGGCCTGCGGGTGTATGAGCAGTGCAAGGCGATCCTGCGGGAGATCGACTCACTGCGTGAATTGGTCGCCAATGACGGCGCCCCGTCAGGCACGTTGCGCCTGGGCGTGCCGCAAACCCTGGGGGACGTGGTGCTGCTCGACGCCCTGGCGCAGATTCGCGACACCTACCCGGTGTTGCGCACCCAAGTCACCAGTGGTTGGGGCAGCAGCCTGATCGCACGCATGGAAAACGGCGAACTCGACGCCGCTGCGGCGCTGTTCCCGCCTGGCAAAATCTTCCCTGAGGGCATCACCAGCCGCTCCATCGCGCGTATGCCACTGCGCGTGGTGGCCGCCAAGGGCAGCGCCAGCAAGCGCAGTTACAAGCTCAAGGATTGTTACACCCGCGGTTGGGTGCTCAACCCCGACGGCTGCGGTTTTCGTGCGGGGCTGCAGCGGGCCTTGAGCGAACAAGGGCTAAGCCTGTCGATCAACCTGGAAACCTTTGGCACCGACCTGCAACTGGGCCTGGTCGCCAACGGGCAAGGGCTGGGTTTGGTACCCGAGCCGCTGCTGCAAAGCAGCCGCCATCGGGATGCACTGGATGTGGTCAACGTGACGGATTTCAAACCGCAGGTGGACTTGTGGCTGTTCCATCCACGGTATCTGGGCAACCTGCAGGAGCCGGTGGAGCTGTTTGGTGAGATTGCCGGGAACAGGCTGCAGGCCGCGCCCACAGCAGGAGACCACACATAATAAAAAATTTGCATAGTAGGTATTTTTTAAATTCTACAAACAAATAATTAGCATAGAACCAAAAAGACTTTTACAGCGCTCATCCAGACGAATACGGTCTTAGAAACCCACCGTGTTCCAGGGATGAATACTCCATGAGTCACCCCCCATCCACCGCTGCTCTTGCCGAGCTGACCCAGGCCCTTGCCGCCAACGCCGAGCGCTATGACCGCAGCGGTCAGTTCCCCGCCGACAACTTCAGCTTGCTTCACCGCCACGGCCTGCTCAGCCTGACCGTGCCCCGCGCCTTGGGTGGCGGCGGGGCCGACCTGGCCACTGCGCGTCAGGTAGTTGCCGCCGTTGGCAAGGGCGACCCCTCCACGGCGCTGATCCTGGTCATGCAGTACCTGCAGCACTTTCGCCTGCAGGACGAAGCCCGCTGGCCCGAGCAGTTGCGCATGCAGGTTGCCCGTGACGCGGTGGCCAACGGTGCGCTGATCAACGCCTTTCGTGTCGAACCCGAACTGGGCACGCCGGCCCGTGGCGGCCTGCCGGCCACCGTGGCGCGGCGCACCGCTGAAGGCTGGCGGCTGTCTGGGCGCAAAATCTACTCCACCGGCAGCTACGGCCTGACCTGGTACCTGGTGTGGGCGCGCAGCGACGATAAAGACCCGCTGGTCGGTGGTTTTCTGGTGCACAAGGACACGCCCGGCATCAGCATCGTCGAAGACTGGGACCACCTGGGCATGCGCGCCACCTGCAGCCACGAGGTGCGCTTTGACGACGTGCTGATCCCGCTGGACCACGCCGTCAGTGTCAGCCCTGCCAGCGCGCCGCGGCCCGAACTCGATGGCACCAGCCTGCTGTGGATGTCAGTGCTGCTGCCGGCACTTTACGACGGCGTCGCCCAGGCCGCGCGTGACTGGCTGGTGCAGTTTCTCAACAACCGCGCACCCTCCAACCTGGGTGCATCGCTGGCGAGCTTGCCGCGCTTCCAGGATGTGGTCGGGCGCATCGATACCCTGCTGTTCGCCAACCGCAGCCTGCTGGACTCGGCGGTCGCCGGCCACATTGACCCGCGCCATGCCGGGCAGATCAAACACCTGGTCAGCCGCAACGCCATCCAGGCGGTCGAGCTGTCCATCGAGGCTGCCGGCAACCCTGGCCTGTCCCGCCGCAACCCGCTGGAGCGGCACTACCGTGACGTGCTGTGCAGCCGCATCCACACGCCCCAGGACGATGTGGTGCTGGCCCAGGTCGGGCGCAGCGCACTGGCGGAGGTGGCAGCATGAGCCACTCGATCATTGCCAGCCAGCTTGACCCCCAGGCCAACCAATACCTGCGCGAGCACCTGCCCGACCACGAAGTCATCGACCTCGCCCCCGGCCAGTTGCACGTGGATGTGCCTGCCGATGTGTTCATCGTGCGCCCGATCAATATTCGCGGTAACCGCGTAGATACCCCGCCGCCAGGCTGGCCCTGGTCGCTGCGCTGGGTGCAGGTGGTGTCGTCGGGCATCGACTTCTACCCCGACTGGGTATTCCAGGGGCCGCCGGTGACCAGCGGCAAGGGCGCCAACGCCGAGCAGGTCGCAGAGTTTGCCCTGGCCCTGGTGTTTGCCGCCGCCAAGCAACTGCCGGGGCTGTGGGTGAAGGACGCCGACTGGCGCCTGACGCCCTTGGCGCCGTTGCGCGGCCGCACGTTGGGCATCTTCGGTTTCGGCAGTATTGGCCAGAGCCTGGCGCGCAAGGCCACCGCGCTCGGCATGCGCGTGCTGGCGCTGAATCGCCCTGGGCAGCCGATTGCCGAGGTGCCCGGTGTCGAGCGCGTCGAGCGCCTGCAGCACCTGTTCGCAGGCAGCGATCACCTGGTCATCGCCGCACCGCTGACCCAGGCCACACGTGGCCTGATCGACCGCCAGGTGCTGGCCCAGGCCAAGCCCGGCCTGCACCTGATCAACATCGCCCGCGGCGCCCTACTGGACCAGCAGGCCTTGCTCGAAGCATTGAACAGCGGGCTGATCGGCCGCGCCAGCCTCGATGTCACCGACCCGGAACCGTTGCCGGCGGGCCACCCGCTGTACCACCACCCCCGCGTATTCCTGTCGCCGCACACGTCGGCGATTTCCGAGGACGGCTACCCCGCGCTGCTCGACGCCTTCCTCGACAACTTCGCCCGCTATCGCGAGCAGGCGCCGCTGCGCAACCTGGTCGATATCCAGCGTGGCTACTGACCCTCTCTTCTGGAGCACACCATGAGTTCATTGTCTGTCGTATCCCCACAAACAAACACCGTTCGCCAGCGGGTCAGTGCCGAGGAATGGGAGGTGCGGGTAAAACTGGCGGCCGCCTATCGCCTGGCGGCATTGTTCCGCTGGACCGACCACATCTACACGCACTTTTCGGCGCGGGTGCCCGGGCCAGACGAGCACTTCCTGATCAACGCCTTTGGCTTGCTGTTCGATGAAATCACCGCCTCTAACCTGGTCAAGGTGGATGTCGACGGCACGATCATCGACGACCCACTGGGGCTAGGCATCAACCAGGCCGGTTACGTCATCCACAGCGCCATCCACCGCGCGCGGCACGACCTCAAGGCGGTGCTGCACACCCACACCCGCGACGGCGCCGCCGTGTC
The DNA here is from genome assembly GCF_026240895.1 of Pseudomonas sp. DCB_AW. Lineage (NCBI taxonomy): Bacteria > Pseudomonadati > Pseudomonadota > Gammaproteobacteria > Pseudomonadales > Pseudomonadaceae > Pseudomonas > Pseudomonas sp. DCB_AW. The sequence goes on along the minus strand of NZ_JAPFCE010000028.1, from coordinate 29,025 downwards.
GGCCCAGCGGGATGGCCTGCTACCGATCTCCCAGCACGCGCTGGCCTACTACAGCCGGGTGGTTTACCACGACTACGAAGGCGTCGCCCTGGACCTGGACGAGCAACAGCGCCTGGTTGCCAACCTGGGTGACAGCAACATCCTGATCCTGCGCAACCACGGCCTGCTGACCGGCGGGGTCAGCGTCGAGCATGCATTCCGCGAGCTGCATGGGCTGGAGCGGGCGTGCAACATCCAGGTGGCGGCGCAGGCCGGCGGCAATGACCAGCTGCTGCATGCGGCACCGGCGGCGATTGCCAAGGTGCACGAGCAGTCCAAACGGTTTTCCGACGGGCTTGGCGAAGGGATTCAGCGGCATTGGGATGCGCTGATCCGCCAATTGGACCGTGAGGGGCGTGACTACCAGGACTGACTGGCAGACCGCTGCTGCTTGGGCTGGCCTCTTCGCGGGCAAGCCCGCTCCCACATCCATCAGGTACACCACTGTACCTGTAGGAGCGGGCTTGCCCGCGAAGAGGCCAGCCCCGGCAACCCAATTACATCAGAAGGAACGCCCCATGCCGCCACTCCCCCGTGCCCGCCACTTGCTTAGCGCCTGCGCCCTGGTGCTGGCCCTCGCCGGCTGCTCCCCCGCCACCGAGGACACCAGCAAAACCCTCAACATCGCTTTCTGGGGCGACAACACCACCCTGGTCAGCGTCGACCCCTTCCAGGTCTACTGGCTCGAACACCGTGTGCTGCTGCGCAATGTCGCCGAGTCCCTCACCGACCAGGACCCGGACAGCGGCCGCATCATCCCGTGGCTGGCGAAAAGCTGGGAAGTCAGCGATGACGCCCTCACCTACACCTTCCACCTGCGCCAGGACGTCAGCTTCAGCAACGGCGAGCGCTTCGACGCCCACGCCGTGAAGACGGCCTTCGACACCAACAAAGCCTTCGCCACGCAGTTGCCCGCCACCTTCGGCGCGACCTACCTCGCGGGCTACGACCACGCCGACGTGGTCGACGACTTCACCGTGCGCCTGGTGCTTGCCCGCCCCAATGCCGGTTTCCTGCAGGCCACCTCGACCACCAACCTGGCCATCCTGGCGCCCGCGTCCTACGCGCTCAGCGCCCAAGAGCGTTCGCTGGGCAAGATCATCGGCACTGGCCCATTCATACTCGAGCACTACACCCCGGAAGTCGGCGCACGCCTGGTGAAACGCCCTGACTACGCCTGGGCCTCGGCCAACGTGAAAAACCCCGGCGCGGCCCACCTGGATGCCGTGGACATCAGCTACATCCCCGAAGAAAGCGTGCGCAACGGCCTGTTCCTGCAGGGCAAGGCCGACATCCTCTGGCCGCGCAACCCGTTCTCCGAAGTCGACCTGAAGCTGTTCCAGGCCAAAGGCGCGACCATCCAAAGCCGCTCGCTGCCAGGCCCGGCGCTGAACCTTTACCCCAACACCCGCAACGACCGGCTGCTGGGTGATCGCCAGGTACGCCTGGCCTTGCAGAAAGCCATCGACCGCACCAGCTACGCCCACACCGTCTACAACGCCGAGTTCCCGGTGGTGACCGGGGTTTATGACATCACCACCCCGTATTTCAAGGCCCAGGCCGACAAGCTCGCCTACGACCCACAAGGCGCAGAGCGCTTGCTCGACGCCGCCGGCTGGAGCAAGGGCGATGATGGCTATCGGCACAAGAATGGCAAGCGCCTGACCTTGCGCTACAACCTAACGCCGGCCGAAAGCGCTGGCGACGTGCTGATCCAGGACCAACTGCGCAAGGTGGGCATCGACCTCAAGCTCAATGTACTGACCCGCGCCGAATGGGTCGCAGGCAATGCGTCGGGTAACTATGACCTCACCTCCACCTACATGACCCGCGCCGACCCGATCATCCTCCAGACCATCCTCGACCCGCGCGCCGCCAACAGTGCCACCCTCGCCACCAATACCTACGAGCCCCAGACCCTGACCCAGGCCCAGGCGCTGTTCGACGATGGCATTACCGCCACCCACGACGCTCAGCGTGCCCAGGCCTACGGCCAACTGCAGGACCTGCTCATCGACCAGGCCTCGGCGTTCCCGTTGTACGAGCGTGTCTGGCAGGCCGCCACCGCGCCCAGGGTCAAGGACTTCCGCTGGACCGCCGAGGGCTTTGCGTTCCTCAGCGATATCCAGGTCGCCCAGCCATGAACCGCTACCTGATCGGGCGCATCGGCCAGGCGCTGCTGGTGCTGTGGGGGGCCTACACCATTACCTACTTCATCCTCTACCTGCTGCCAGGGGACACCTTGGCGATCATGCTCAGCGCCTCGGGCATGGAGGCCGACGGCCTGTCACCCGAAGACCTGGCCAAGGCGCGCGCCTACTACGGGCTGGACCAGGGGATTTTCGAGCAGTACTTCGACTTGCTGTGGCGCGCTCTGCAAGGCGACTTGGGGCGTTCGCTGTCGCTGAACAGGCCGGTGACTGAGCTACTTGCCGAGCGCCTGCCGCAGACCTTGTCACTGGCCGGCCTGGCCATCGTGCTGTCGTTGCTGGCGGGTATTGGCCTGGCCTACCTTACCGCGTACCTGCAATGGCGGCCGCTGAAGGTGGCGCTGTCGCGCGTGCCTTCACTGGGGTTCTCGGTGCCGGTGTTCTGGATGGGGCTGCTGCTGATCCAGGTCTTCGCCTTCGGCCTGGGCTGGTTCCCGGCCACCGGCAGCCAAGGCTTCGCCAGCCTGGTGCTGCCGGCCGTGACCCTGGCCATCCCCAGCGCCGCAGTCTATGCCCAGGTGCTGCAACGCGGTTTCCAAGGCGTGTGGCACGAGCCCTACATCGCCACGGCGTTCGCCAAGGGGCTGAGCCGTGCCCAGGTGCAGGCCCGGCACGCGTTGCGCAACGCGGCGCTGCCGATTCTTACCCTGGTGGGCCTGCAAGTGGGCAATACCGTGTCCGGCGCCGTGCTGGTCGAGACCATCTTCTCGCGCAACGGTGTCGGTCGGCTGGCCCAGGAAGCGGTGTTGCGCCAGGACATCCCGGTGGTGCTGGCGATCGTCGCGGTATCGGCAGCGGCCTTCGTGCTGGTCAACCTGATCGTCGACCTGCTCTACCCCTACCTTGACCCCCGCATCACGCATGCCACGAAGGTGACCTGACCATGACCACCGATACCCGCCCGTTCCGTGCCGCCGCACCCGCCACGCCCTGGAAGCGCCGCACCCGCGTGCAGCGCTTGGGCCAGGCAGTGGCACCGTTGATATCGCGCCCAGGTTTCGCCGTGGCGCTGCTGGTGGTGCTGTTTGCGCTGGCCGCCGCCGTGGTGCCGCAGTGGCTGACCCATTTCGACCCCTATGCCACCTCGCCTGCGGCCAAGCTGACCGCGCCCGGTGCCGCGCACTGGTTCGGTACCGACGAACTGGGCCGCGACTTGTATACACGCGTGGTGTACGGCGCCAGCCTGTCGGTGCAAGCGGCACTGCTGGCGGTGGGCATCGCCCTGGCCGGTGGCCTTGGTTTGGGTGTGTTGGCGGGGTTTGCCGGAGGGCGAGTCGACGCGGCGCTCATGCGTGTGATCGATGTGCTGCTGGCCCTGCCTGGCCTGCTGCTGGCCCTGGCGATTGTCACCGCCATCGGCTTCGGTACGGTGCCTGTGGCAATCGCCGTCGGCGTGGGCATCATTCCGGGCTTTGCCCGCACCACCCGCGCCGAGGTACTGCGGGTCAAGACCTTGCCCTATGTCGAAGCCGCGCGCCTGGGGGGCGCCAGTTGGTGCCGCACCTTGCTGCGGCACATCCTGCCCAACGCCTGGGGGCCGGTCGCGGTGCTTGCCACGTTGGACTTCGGCGCCGCGATCCTGGCCACTGCCGGCCTGAGCTTCCTCGGCTTTGGCGCGGCGCCCCCGGCAGCAGAATGGGGCACGCTGATCGCCAACGGCCGCCACTTTCTGATCACTGCCCCGTGGGTGTCGCTGCTACCGGGCCTGTTCGTGGTCGCCGTGGTGTTCAGCCTCAACCATCTCGCCCGTACCTTCGAGGAGCACCATCGATGAGCCAACACCCCCTGATCGCCGTGCGCGACCTCAGCGTCAGCTACAACGCTGGCGGCCATACCACCCAGGCAGTCAAACACCTGTCGTTCTCCATGGCCCAGGGCGAGACCGTGGCCATCGTCGGTGAGTCCGGTTCGGGCAAGTCGACCCTGGCCAACGCGCTGCTTGGCTTGCTGCCGGGCACTGCCCGAGTCGATGGCGGCCAGTTGTGGGTCGATGGCATCGACGTGGCGCACGCCAGCGAACGGCAGAAGCGCCACCTGCGCGGCCGTACCCTCGGCCTGGTGCCCCAGGACCCGATGGTCAGCCTCAACCCGACACTGCGCGTTGGCCAGCAGATCGGCGAAGCACTGGCCCTGGCCCACGGCCGCCGCTACCGCAGCCTCGACGCCGATGTGCTGGCGCTGCTGGGCCAGGTCGGCCTGGACCAGCCGGCCCTGCGCGCCCGCCAATACCCGCACGAACTGTCGGGCGGCATGCGCCAACGGGTACTGATCGCCATTGCCCTGGCCGGCAACCCGCGCCTGATCATCGCTGACGAACCCACCAGCGCGCTGGACGTGACGGTGCAACGCAAGATCCTCGATCACCTGCAACGGCTGGTGGCCGAACGGGGCATCTCGCTGCTGATCATCACCCATGACCTTGGCGTGGCCACCGACCGCGCCGACCGCTTGCTGGTGATGAAACAGGGTGAACTGGTCGAGCAAGGCCCGCCTCGCCTCGTCGTTCAGGCACCACAGCACTCCTATACGCGTGACTTGCTTGCGGCAGCGCCCGCCTTTAGCCATCGCCGGCGACCAGGGCCATTGACGCCAGGTACGCAACCGATCCTGAGCCTGGAGGGTATCGGCAAGACATTCGAGTTGCCGAAGACAAAGGGCCAGCACAACCGCTTCGTCGCCCTGCAGGGCCTCAGCCTGCAGGTGCACCCAGGCCAGACCTTGGCCATCGTCGGCGAGTCCGGCTCTGGCAAGAGCACCGCCCTGCGCATCGCGCTCGGCCTGGAGGCGCCCAGCCAAGGCCGCATTCTGTTCGACCAGGTAGACGTTACCGGCCATGGCTGGCGGGCGTTTCGGCCCTTGCGCCGGCGCATGCAGTTGGTCCAGCAAAACCCGTTCGCGGCCCTTGACCCCCGTTTCACGGTGTTCGACAGCATCGTCGAGCCCCTGGTGTCGTTCGGCCTGCTCAGAGGCCCAGCGCTGGAACAGGCGGCCCGTGAGCTGATCGAACGCGTGCACCTGCCCGTCAGCTACCTAGACCGCCTGCCCCGCGAGCTGTCCGGTGGCCAGCGCCAGCGCGTGGCCATTGCCCGGGCATTGGCCCTGCAACCCGATCTGCTGTTGCTCGACGAGCCGGTCAGTGCACTGGATGTCTCGGTGCAGGCGCAGATCCTGGCGCTGCTGGATGAATTGCAACGCGAATTGGGGATCGCCTATGTGCTGGTGTCCCATGACCTGGCAGTGGTGGCGAGCATGGCGGACCACGTACTGGTGCTGCGCCAAGGCCAGGTGGTGGAGCAAGGTACGGTAGACGCGGTGTTCGATCGGCCAACGAGTGACTATACCCGTGAACTGATCGCGGCCATCCCGGGGCACAAAGCTGCCGCATAAGTCATGACACAATATTATTTATTTGCATTTAAATAAGATCAGTAAATACCCTAAAAACATAATTAGCATAGAACCACAAAGCCTTTCACAACCTCACCCCATACCCGCTAAGGTCACTCCAGACCGACCCCATTCCTGGCGGAGGCCGTCCACCACGACCATGCCAGGAGCCTTGCACGCATGACCCTTCCCTATCACCCACCCTGCTTCACCGGCGCCCCCGCGCGCGGTGACGCATGGCGGTATCGCTTCCATTTGCAGCACAACCCACAGGTATTCCCATGAGCAAACGACAGATCCGCCTGGGCGCCATGATCCATGGCGTCGGCCACGGCTGGGGCGAATGGCGCCACCCTCAGGCGCTTGCCGATGCGAGCGTCAATTTTGGTTTCTACAAACAGCAGGCGAAGTTGGCCGAGGCGGCGAAGTTCGACTTCGCCTTCATCGCCGACAGCCTGCACATTCACGCCCGCTCCAGCCCTCACTACCTCAACCGTTTCGAGCCGCTGACCATCCTCTCGGCGTTGGCTGCAGTGACCGAGCACATCGGCCTGGTGGCCACGGTCACCGTCAGCTACACCGAGCCGTTCCAGGTGGCGCGCCAGTTCGCCTCGCTGGACCTGATCAGCGGCGGGCGCGCCGGCTGGAACGTGGTCACTTCGTGGCTTTCCGGTACAGCCGACAATTTCGGCAAGGCCGAACACCCGCCCCATGCTGTGCGCTACAGAATCGCTCGCGAGCACGTGGATGTGGTCAAGGGGTTGTGGGACTCGTGGGAAGACGACGCCTTCACCCGTGACAAACAAAGCGGGCAGTTCTTCGACCCGGCCAAGCTGCACACCTTGGGCCACCAGGGCGAGTTCTTCAAGGTCAAGGGCCCGCTGAACATCCAACGTTCACCGCAGGGCCAACCGCTGATCTTCCAGGCTGGCGTGTCAGAAGAAGGTCGCAATTTCGCGGCACAGAACGCCGACGCCCTCTTCGTCAGCCCCGAGTCGTTCGACGACGCCCATGCCTATTACCAAGACCTCAAGCAACGCGCCTCACGCCATGGTCGCAACCCCGACGCGCTGTTCATCCTGCCCGGCATCCGCCCTATCGTTGGCCGTGACGCCGAGGAAGTCGAGCAGCGCTACCAGCAGGCTGTGGACCTGGTGAGCATCGAGGACGCACTGGTCGCCCTTGGCCGCCCGTTCAACGACTACGACTTCAGCCAGCATGACCTGGACGCGCCCTTCCCCGACCTCGGCACTTTAGGCAACGACAGCCACAAGGGCACCTCGGACCAGCTCAAACAACTGGCCCGCGACGAAGGCCTGACCCTTCGCCAATTGGCGCTGCGCTTCTCGCGCCCCCGCCGCGACTTCGTCGGCACCCCGGCACAGGTGGCCGATGCCCTGCAGCACTGGTTCGAACAGGGCGCCGCCGACGGTTTCATCATCAACGCGCTGCTCCCCGACGGCCTGCAGTCCTTCACTGAGCAGGTGGTGCCGCTGCTGCAGGCCCGTGGCCTGGTGCGCAGTGCGTACACCGGCACCACCCTGCGTGACAACTTCGGCCTCAGCGTGCCGGAAAACCGCAACACCCAGCGCCGCACCCAGCCGGCCGTTGCCTGAGCCCACCCCAACAAGGAGTTCTGTTCCATGAGCCTCGAATTCATTGGCCTCATCGGCCCCCAGGAAGGTAGCGAATCACAGGCACCACGCGGCCCGCTGGTCGACCTTGACTTCATCAAGGCATTTTCCCAAGCCCAGGAGTACGGCGGCTTCGACAAGGCGCTGCTGGCGGTCAACACCAGCGCACCCGACTCGCTGATCCTGGCCAGCTACGTCGCTGCGTTGACCGAGCGCATCGGCTTGCTGGTCGCGCACCGCCCGGGCTTTCAGGCCCCGACCTTCGCCGCTCGCCAGTTCGCCACGCTTGACCAGTTGAGCCGTGGTCGCGCCTCGATCAACGTCATCACCGGCGGCGACAGCGGCGACCTGCAGCGCGACGGCGACTTCCTCGACAAGGACGCCCGCTATGCCCGTACCGACGAGTACCTGCAGGTGCTGCGCGACACCTGGACCCGCACCGAACCGTTCGACCATAACGGCACGCACTACCGCGTCGAAGACAACCTGACCCTGGTCAAGCCCGTGCAGCAGCTGCCCATCTACTTCTCCGGTGCTTCGGATGCAGCCGTCGAAGTGGCCGCCAAGCATGCCGATGTGTACATGATGTGGGGCGAACCGCTGGAGCAGGTGCGCGAGCGTATTGCCAAGGTGCGCAAGGCTGCAGCCCGTTATGGGCGTGAAAAGCACATCCGCTTCAGCCTGTCGCTGCGGCCGATCCTGGGGGCTACCGAAGAGCAAGCCTGGGCCCGTGCCGAGCGCATTCTGGCCGATGCCCAGACGCGCATCGGCATCCGCCAGGGCAACCGCCGCGAAAAGAACTTCGGCAAGAGCAACGCCGGCTCAGAGCGCCTGGTGCAGCTGGCCAGCCAGCGCAAGGTGCATGACACCCGGCTGTGGACCGAGATTGCCGCGTTGGGCGGCGGTGCGGGCAACTCGACGTCGCTGGTAGGGACGGCGGACCAAGTGGCTGAGGCGGCGCTGGCGTACTACGAGCTGGGGGTTAGCACCTTCCTGTTCCGCGGGTTCGATCAGTTGCGCGATGCGGTGGAGTATGGGCAGGAACTGATTCCGCGGATTCGTGGGTTGGTGGCGCAGCGGGAGGCTGGGCGTAGCGCGCGGACGGCTTAGTGCATGGCTGGATTTTTTTGGCGCCTATGAGACCGAGCGCCGCCCGCGCGGCGCTTCGCAGCACAAGGCTGCTCCCACATCTGTTTCGGGCCAATTATTCCTGTGACATGGCTTGGCGCCCGCTTCGATGTAGGAGCAGCCTTGTGCTGCGAAGCGCCGCGCAGGCGGCGCTCGACCTCCCAGGCACTGCAAAACCCGAAAATTGCTGGCCTACAACTTCTGAAATACTTTTCACGCGCACACCGCTGTGCAATTGACGGAAAACCTGCCTCGTGGTCTCCTAATGCCTCGCGTTCAGGTGCCCCTCAGGGGGTGAAACGGGAAACCGGTGCGTCGCAAGCCCTCGACCAGGGCCCGACCAAGCCGGTGCTGCCCCCGCAACGGTAAGCGAGCGAAGCGTCTAGACCACTGTGCCGCGTCATCTGGCATGGGAAGGGGCGCTTTTCAGGAGCCCTGCTCCTCCTCGTGAGCCCGGAGACCGGCCTGACGTTCATGAACACCCCGCGGTGGGCGGGCGCTGTCGCATTCCCCTGGGCGGATCACGTTCGGGGCTGCCGCGCTTGCCCGTTGCCCACAAAAAGCAGAGGAACGCGTCATGCCCGTCACCAGCGCCAAACACAGCATTGCCACCCCCGTCACCCTCAGTCAGCGTGTCGTCATCGCCGTCGGCGCCAGCCTGCTGGGCCTGTGCCTGGTGTACTTTGCCGGCTTCTCGCACATCGAAGCCGTGCACAACGCGGCGCACGATACCCGCCACAGCGCCGCCTTCCCCTGCCACTGAGTACGCCCCATGATCATGCGCATTGCCCGTACCGCGGGCTTCAGCGGGCTGCTCGCGGCCTTGCTGCTGACCCTGCTGCAAAGCTTCTGGGTTGCCCCGTTGATCCTTGAAGCAGAAACCTACGAATCCGCAGCCCCTGTTGCCGAGCATCACGAACACGGCGCCGAAGGGGCCGCGGCCCATGAACACAGCGCCGAAGCCTGGTCGCCTGAAGATGGCTGGCAACGCGTGCTATCCACCACCGGGGGCAACCTGGTGGTAGCGGTAGGCTTCGCGCTGATACTGGTCGCCCTGTACAGCCTGCGTGAACCGAAGCGCGCGGGCACCGGCGCCCTGTGGGGCCTGGCGGGGTTCGCCGTGTTCTGCCTGGCCCCTACCCTGGGCCTGCCGCCAGAGCTGCCAGGCACCGCTGCCGCTGACCTGGGGCAACGCCAGGCCTGGTGGATCGGCACCGCAAGCGCTACCGCACTGGGCCTGGCCCTGTTGGTATTTGCCCGCCACTGGCTGGTTAAAGCGCTAGGCGCCGTGCTGCTGGTACTGCCGCATGTCATCGGTGCACCGCAACCCGAGGTGCATCAAAGCCTCGCGCCTGAAGCCCTGGAAGCCCAGTTCAAGGTCGCCAGCTGGCTGACCAACGCCGCCTTCTGGCTGGCCCTGGGCCTGCTCAGCGCGTGGCTGTACCGCCGCTCCAGCCAGGCCTGATGGTTTTAGACGCTACCCTGCCGGCGCTGTACGCCGGCGTTGGCTGCCGCCGGGGTTGCCCGGCGGACACCCTCGAAAACCTGCTGCGCCAAGCCTTGGCTGACCATGGCTTGGCGCTTTCAGCACTGCGCGGTATCGCCAGCATCGCCCTCAAGGTCGACGAACCTGGCCTGCAGCAACTGGCCAAACGCCTTGGCCTGCCCTTGCTGCTGTACGATGCCGAGCAACTTCAGCCTTACGAACCCCTGCTCAGCCATCGCTCGGCCATCGCCCATGCGCACAGCGGTTGTTGGGGCGTCGCAGAAAGCGCGGCGCTGGCCATGGCCAGCCAGCACCTCGGCACGGCCCGGCTGCGGGTCACACGCCAAGTGCTCGGGCCGGCTACCCTCGCCCTGGCCTGCGGGCGATAATTGCAGCATCCCTTTCATCGCAAGGACTTTCCATGACGGTCTACTTCATCGGCGCCGGCCCCGGCGACCCGGAACTGATCACGGTCAAGGGCCAGCGCCTGATCCGCCAGTGCCCAGTGATCATCTATGCCGGCTCGCTGGTACCTGCGGCTGTGCTCGAAGGCCACCAGGCCGTGACCGTGATCAACAGCGCCGAGCTGCACTTGGAACAGATCATCAGTGCCATGCGCACGGCACACGCGCAAGGCCAGGACGTGGCCCGCGTGCACAGCGGTGACCCGAGCCTGTATGGCGCAATTGGCGAGCAGATCCGCCACCTGCGTGAGCTGGGCATCGATTACCAGATCATCCCAGGCGTCACCGCCACTGCCGCCAGTGCGGCCCTGCTGGGCTGCGAGCTGACCCTGCCACAGGTGTCGCAAACGGTGATTCTCACGCGCTTTGGCGACACTTCGCCGATGCCGCCCGGCGAGCAACTGGCCGACCTGGCGCGCCATGGCAGCACCTTGGCCATCCACCTGGGCGTAAAAAACTTGCCGCGTATTGTCAGCGAACTGTTGCCGCACTACGGCCCGCAATGCCCAGTTGCCGTGGTCCATCGCGCCACCTGGCCGGACCAGGACTGGGTGCGGGGCACCCTTGACGACATCGTCGAGCGCGTGGCGCTTAAGGATTTTCGCCGCACGGCGCTGATTCTTGTCGGCCATGTGCTGGGTGACACGCCTTTCGCCGAGTCGGCCTTGTACCGAGCCGGGCACGCGCACCTCTATCGCCCTGGCGACTGAGCATTGCCAGCGTTAGCGCAGGCGTAGCAGACTCAAGGTTCCCCCTGCCACCTGGAGCTACGCCAATGCTGGAATTACGACCCAATTGCGAGTGCTGCGACGCTGACCTGCCGGGTGATAGCCCAGACGCCTTGATCTGCTCCTTCGAATGCACCTTCTGCCGTGCCTGCGCCGACACCCGCCTGCACGGCCGCTGCCCCAACTGCTCCGGCCAGTTGCTGGCACGCCCGCCACGGGTCGGCCAAGCACTGGCCAACAACCCCGCCTCGACCCAGCGCGTGCGCAAACCTCACACCGCTTGCGCCTAACGGCCTTGTGCAAATAGGCATCGCCACGCCACGCGGGCGGTGCCTATCCCTGTTTTTGTAGGAATTTTCAACAACACCTACAGGGTTATTCAACAACTCTATACTCGGCATTACCAAACGTAGGGAATGGCCGTATCTTGCAGCGCTTCCGATAAACCCCCTTGCAGACGTATTCCTGAGTGTTCCAGGAAGCGGACCACAGCCCTACAGGAGTTTTCTTCATGACTACCGTCCTGATCGTCGACGACCACCCTATTGTCCGGCTCTCCCTGCGCCTGCTGCTCGAGCGGGAGCGCTTTCACGTCGTGGGTGAAGTTGCCAATGGCAGCGAAGTGGCTCAGGCAGCACGCGAATTGCGGCCGGACGTGGTGCTGCTGGACATCGGTTTGCCCGGCCTGGACGGCATGGAGGTCATCAAACGGCTTCAGTGCCTGGAGCCAGTGCCCAAGATCATGGTGCTGACCGGGCAGGCCACCGACCTGTACGTGAGGCGCTGCCTGGATGCCGGCATCGGCGCCTTCGTCACCAAGGACGAAGACCACGAGGCCCTGCTGTTCGCGCTCAAGGCCTTGGTAAAAGGCTATTCGACCTTCCCGCAGATGTCGGTCAACAGCAATTCGCTGGAGAGTGAGTCGATACGCCTGGGTAGCTTGTCCAACCGCGAAATGGAAGTGCTACGGCGCCTGGCACGCGGTGAAAACAACAAGAATATAGGCACCTGCATGAACCTCAGCGCCAAAACCATCAGCACCTACCGAGGCCGCATCATGGACAAGCTCAAGACCGAGTCTTTGGTAGAAATGGTCGATCTGGCCAAACGCAATAGCGTCAACTGAGCCCAGTCGCCATGAAGCGCCTGCTGGCGATCACCCTATTGGCCATCGGCATGGCCAGTTCGCCCGGGCTGTTCGCCGACAGCGAGCCAAGGCAACTGCTGGCGCGCTCGATCAGCGCCGCGCCGCCCTTGCAACTGAGCGACCAGGACCGCGAATGGCTGCAGCAGCGCGGCCAGCTGGTACTGGGCAGCTCACGGCCTGACTACCCGCCGTTCGAAATCAACATCAGCGAACGTGATTACGAAGGCCTGAGCGCCGACTATGCAGGCATCATCGCCGAGCAGTTGGGGATCCCGGTCGTAGTACGACGCTTCGACAACCGCCACGCAGCCATCGCCGCGCTGCGCGAGGGCCGCATCGACCTGCTCGGCAGCTCCAACGCTTTCGAGGCGGCGGATGCCCAATTGGGCCTCAGTTCGCCCTACGCCGACGACCTGCCGGTCATCGTCACCCGCGAAGGCCGCACCCTGAAAAACGCCCTCGACCTCGACGGCCTGCGCCTGGCCATGGTCGACCACTACCTGCCCGCCAGCGCCGTGCGCTCGCTGTACCCCAAAGCGCAATTGAGCCTGTACCGCTCGACCCTGGCTGGCCTTGCCGCGGTCGATCTGGGTGAGGCCGACGCCTACCTGGGCGATGCCATCAGCACCGACTTCTTTATTGGCAAGAGTTACCAAGGCACCTTGAAGATCGACCATTTCTGCCAGGTGGCCCCGGGTGCCTTTGCGTTTGCCATGGCTGACGACAACGCCCGTTTGCGCGGGTTGGTCAACAAGGCCTTGGCCAGAATCACCGAGAGCGAGCGCCTGACCATCCTGCGCCGCTGGACCAGCGGTAACACCAGCCTGCTGCTGGAGCGCCACCTGACCGCCTTGACCGCCGAAGAGGCCGCCTGGATCGCCCACAACCCGACCGTCAAGGTACTGGTCAACACCTCACTGGCACCGCTGACGTTCAACGATGCGCAGCACCGTACCAACGGCATCACCTTGGAGCTGCTCAAGCAGATTTCCCTGCGCACGGGCCTGCACTTCAAACCGATCGAGAGCCAGTCGGCGCAGGCGATGATCGAGCGCCTGGCGCGCGGCGACGCGCAGATGATCGGAGCGCTGGGCTACGGCACCGAGCGTGCCAAACAGCTGCGCTTCACCCGCCCTTACCTGGTCAGCCCCAGGGTATTGGTGACCCGCAACGACGCCACCTCATCGGCGCAGGCCAAAGCCCTCGATGGCCAGCGTGTCGCCCTGGTACGTGGTTCGCCACAGCGCGCAGAACTGCAGCGCCGCTTCCCTCGCGCCAAGGTGGTCGAAGTGGACAACCCCCTCGGCCTGATGGAGGCGGTGGCCAGTGGCGCCGCCGACGTGGCCCTGAGCAACTACATCAACGCCACCTACTACATCAACCATGTGTTCAAGGACCAATTGCGCATTGCCAGCGTGCTGGACGACAGCCCAGCCATCGCGGCATTTGCCGTGGCCCCGGACCAACCTCAGCTGCAGGCCATACTCGACAAAGCGCTGCTGAGCATCCCCCCCGAAGAACTGGACCAACTGATCAACCGCTGGCGCACCAGCACGCTGGTCAGTGACAGCCCATGGCGCGACTACCGCACGCTGGCGCTACAAGTGCTGGTGCTGTCCGCCCTGCTGTTGGCCGGGGTGGTGTTCTGGAATACCTACCTGCGCAAACTCATCCATCAGCGCACCGACGCCCAGCACGCCCTGCAAGCCCAGCTAGCCTTGAGCCGCGGCCTGCTCGAACAGCTGCGCCAGGCCAAGGACGATGCCGAACAGGCCAGCCAGACCAAAAGCACCTTCCTGGCCACCATGAGCCATGAAATCCGCACACCGATGAATGCAGTGATCGGCCTGCTCGAGCTGGCCCTGGAAGACAGCCGCGCCGGCCGCTGTGATACCCAGACCCTGCAGACAGCCCACGACTCGGCCATTGGCCTGCTGGAGTTGATCGGCGACATCCTCGACATCTCGCGCATCGAGTCCGGGCACATGACCCTGCAGCCGGTGCCGACCAACCTGGTCGACCTGGTGCGCAACACGCTGCGGGTATTCGAAGGCAATGCGCGGATCAAAGGCCTGCACCTCCACAGCGCGCTGCCTACCTCACCTGGCTGGGTCATGGCAGACCCTTTGCGGCTCAAGCAGGTACTGTCCAACCTGATCAGCAACGCCATCAAGTTCACCGAGCGCGGCGAAGTGCACGTCAGCCTTACCCTGTCGCCTACCGACGCAAAGAGCGACCTGCAGGTCGAACTCTGTGTACGCGACACCGGCATTGGGATCAGCCCTAAAGACCAGGCCCGGTTGTTCAATGCCTTCGCCCAGGCCGATGGCCCGCGGGCACGCCAGGGCGCCGGGCTGGGTCTGGTGATCAGCCGCACCCTGGCCGAATTGATGGGCGGCACGCTGAGCCTGCACAGCGTCGAAGGCGTGGGCAGCAAGGTGCAAGTCTGCCTGCAGTTGCCCGCCAGCCAAGCCCCCGCGCCTGCCGAACAGCGCGCCCCAGTGCTGGAAGCCAGCAGCGGGCCGCTGAACATTCTGGTGGTCGACGACTACCCCGCCAACCTGCTGTTACTGGAGCGGCAACTGCACACATTGGGGCATCGCGTAACCCTGGCTGAAAACGGCGAAGCCGCGCTGGCCCGATGGCAGGCAGCGCGCTTCGACCTGGTGATTACCGACTGCAGCATGCCAATCATGGACGGCCACGAACTGACCCGCCGCATACGCAAGCTGGAACACGAGGGCGAGTTGATGGCCTGCAGGATCCTCGGCGTCACCGCCAACGCGCAGGCCGAGGAACGTGCCCGCTGCCTGGCCAGTGGCATGGACGAATGCCTGTTCAAGCCGATTGGCCTGCAAACCCTGAAAAACCACCTGCCCCAGGCCAGCACGCACACACCGCCTGTGCAGGCCCAAGGCAGCGGTTTCAACCTGAGCGAGTTGCGCCACCTGACTCAGGACGACGAACAGCTCACCCGGCACCTGCTCGAGCAGCTGTCACAAAGCGCCAGTGAAGACTTGGCCGCTCTGTGTGCACTCGGGCCAGAGGCGGATAGCGACGCCGTGCGCGCCTTGGCCCACCGCATCAAGGGTGGGGCAAAAATGCTCAAGATGCGCACGCTGGTCAAGCACTGCGAAGCCATCGAACAGGCGCAGGCCCAAGGGCTGCCAACGGCTGAACTGCGCCAGCAACTGCAAGCCAGCATGCAGGCCCTGTTGCACGAACTCAGTGCTGCCCTCAGTGCAATTGCAACGTCGAGTTGATCTGGCTGATCGCATCGACCACGTGGCGTGACCCTTGCTGGATTTCCATGATCACCGTGCCGGCCTCGTTGGCCAGTGCCACGCCATGGCCGGTACGGGTCAGGCTCGACTGCATGCTCGCCACGGCCAATAGCGACAGGTCATGGTTTTGCCGCACCACATCGACGATCTCCAAGGTGGCTTTGCTGGTACGCGCCGCCAGGTTGCGCACTTCATCGGCGACCACGGCAAAACCGCGCCCATGTTCGCCAGCGCGCGCCGCCTCGATAGCCGCGTTCAATGCCAGCAGGTTGGTCTGGTCGGCGATGCCACGAATGGTCAACACGATCTGCCCGATCACGTCCGACTGCTTGCTGACTGCATCGATACTGCGTGCGGCGTCATTGAGCTCCTGGGAAATCTGTTCGATCACCTGCACCGCCTGCTGTACCACCTCGGTGCCCTTGCGGGCGCAGGCATCGGTTTGCATGGAGCTGGCGTGGGCGGCATCGGCGGCACTTTGCTGGGTGCAGACCTGGCTGGTGATGTCGCTGGCGAACTTCACCACCTTGTACAGCCGGCCCTTGCTGTCGAAGATCGGGTTGTAGGAGGCTTCGAGAAAGACCGTCTGGCCTTGCTTGTTGATGCGCTCGAAGCGGTGCGAATGGTATTCCCCGCGGTTGAGCGAGGCCCAGAATTCACGGTACGCCGACGACTCCCGCTCCTGGGGCAGGCAGAACAGCCCGTGGTGGCGCCCGACCACCTCTTCCAGGCGGTAGCCCATGGTGGTGAGAAAGTTCTGGTTGGCCTTGATCACCCGCCCGGCAGGGGTGAACTCGATCACCGCCATGGAGCGGCCGATGGCCTTGAGCAGGCTCTCGCTCTCGTGCTCCTGCATAACGCGCTGGCTGATGTCCGACGCCACCTTGATCACGCTGGTGACCTGGCGCTGCTCATCCAGCACCGGCATGTAGCTGGCTTCGAGCCAAACCTCCCGCCCTGCCTTGTCGACGCGCTCGAAGGTCCCGCTGATGGCCTTGCCCTGCCCCAATTCACGCCAAAGCTGCTGATACTCGGCCGTCTTGACGTAGGCCGGGTCGCAAAACAACCGATGGTGCTTGCCGCGTAGCTCTTCGACGCTGTAACCCATGGCCTGGCAGAAACGCTCGTTGGCGTCGAGAATGGTGCCGTCGGGCGCGAACTCGATCATCGCCATCGAACGGCTGATTGCCGCCAGTTTCGCTTGCGCGCTGGCCAGTGCCTGGTGACTACGCTGAATCTCGACCAAGTCGGACTTGCGATGGAAATCGAACATGACGCCGGGCTCCTTTATGCGCGGGGTGTCCTGAGCATAGATGGGCAACTGCGCCGTGCAAGCACATTGATATCACTTTGTAATTAACACCTTGATCGCCACTCCGACGGGCGGATCACGAGCTTTCGCGCACCATCAACTCGAAACCAAGGTCTTGCTGCTCGGTGGCCACCCGCTTGCCGTCAAGCAACGCCAGCAGGGCCTGCGCGGCGCCCCGACCAACGGCAGCCCTTGGGGTGCGAATCGAGGTCAGCCGCGGGACCATGTGCGCAGAAGCGGGCAAGTCGTTGAAGCCAACCATCGCCACTTCGCGGGGTACTTCCACGCCTTGGCGCAGTGCCTGCAGGACCGCACCCTGGGCCAGGTCGTCGTTGCAGAAGAAGATACCGTCGACATCCGGCGCCTGTTGCATCAGCTGGCTGAACAACGCACTGCCCAGCGCGATCGAGGAAGGCTCCGGTGCAAGGATTTCCAGCTCCGTCGACTGCAGCCCTGCCTCGGCGAGGGCCTGGCGGAAGCCTTCGGCACGCTGCATCACCCGTGGGTCGAGCTGCGCGGCAATGAACGCCAGCCGGCGCCGCCCACGCTCGATCAAGTGCCTGGCCGCAGCGCGCCCTGCCTGTTGCTGCGAGAAGCCCACCGACAACGCACCCGCCTCGCCGCCCAGCTCCATCATGTGCACGCAGGGCACGCCACTGGCCGCCAGCATCTGCCGCGCGGCGTCACTGCGCTCGAAACCGGTCAGCAGCATGCCGCAAGGCTGGTAGGCCAAGTAGTTGCGGATCAGGTTTTCTTCTTCGGCAATGTCGTAGTGATAGTTACCGATCAACACCTCAAGCCCTCGCGGGCGCATCACCTCGTGAATGGCTTCGAGGGTGTCGATGAACAACTGGTTGGACAACGACGGGATCAGTACCACCACCGACTGGCTGCGCGCCGAAGCCAGTGCGCGGGCTGCCGGGTTGGCGACATAGCCCAGGCTGGCCGCAGCAGCGGCAACCTTTTCCACCAGCGCCGGGGCTACCGTGCTGACGCCGCGCAAGGCGCGGGATGCGGTGATCGGGGAAACCCCAGAAAGCCTGGCGACTTCTGCCAGGGTAGGACGACCGGTGGTGCGAGAGCCTGTGCGGGACATGGATGTTGTAATTTTACTACTTGCCAAGGGAGGGGAACGGCCACTAAGGTAGCGCTGTCTCAGGACGCAGGCAATGTAATCTTTGGTAGCGGTTCCACGTGCACTGTGCCAAGCGTCCATACTGCGTAAGGACAAGACCAATAACACCGGGGAGGTGGCTGTTCGTCAGCGACGAGACAGCGCTATCTCACCCCGCAGGAGGTACTGATGAATTCTCCCCTGTCCGCCATTGTGGTGATGGGCGTGGCTGGCTGCGGCAAAAGCTGCGTCGGCGCTGCCATTGCCGCCAGAAGCGGCGGCCGCCTGATCGAAGGCGACGCTTTCCACCCTGCCGAAAACATCCGCAAGATGAGCGCTGGCATCCCCCTGGACGATAACGACCGAGCCGGCTGGCTGGTGCGCCTGGGCCAGGAATTGCAAGCCACGGTGCAGTCGGGCGAACGCCCGATCCTGACCTGCTCGGCACTCAAGCGCCGTTACCGCGAAACGTTGCGCGCGTCCATGCCGGGCCTGGCGTTCGTGTTCCTGGAGCTGACCCCTGCCGAAGCCGAAAAGCGGGTCTTGGCGCGCCCTGGGCATTTCATGCCGGCGAGCCTCATCGACAGCCAGTTCGCGGCCCTCGAATCGCCGAATGGCGAGCCACGGACCTTGTCACTGGACGCCACCCAGGCCATCGATGCCTTGGCTAATACGGTAGACACCTGGCTAAAGCCTTGCGGTGAGCGGGACCTGGCGCAAACCGCCTGAACCTGGCGGTTTATCCGGCTCACCCAAGACAGCGCTGTCTCGACCAATGAAAGCGCCTGAAAGTTCCATAACGTTACGCCCAAAACAACGATAAGACCGAGGCATTAAAACCATGTTCGGACTGGCTACTGATACCTTCCTGCTGCTCGACGCACTGGTCACCATCGTCGGGCTGATCCTGCTGATCACCCATTTCAAAGTGCACCCCTTCGTCGCCCTCACCCTCGCGGCCGGCTTCCTCGGCCTCACCTCCGGCATGCCGGTGGCCAAGGTGATGAAATCGTTCCAGGACGGTTTTGGCGGCGTGCTGGGCTTCGTCGGTATCGTCCTCGCGCTGGGCACCATGCTCGGCAAGCTGATGGCCGACTCCGGCGGCGCCGACCAGATCGCCCAGACCCTGATCCGCGCCTTCGGCAAGAAGAACGTGCACTGGGCCATGATGTTCGCCGCCTTCCTGGTTGGTATTCCGCTGTTCTTCGAGATCGGCTTCGTGTTGCTGATCCCGTTGGTGTTCATCGTCGCCCGGCGCTCCGGCGTTTCGCTGGTAAAAATCGGCATACCGCTGCTGGCCGGCCTGTCCGTGGTTCACGGCCTGGTGCCGCCGCACCCGGGGCCGTTGCTGGCGATCGGCATCTTCCATGCCGACATCGGCAAGACCATCTTCTACGGCCTGATCGTCGCGCTGCCCACCGCGATCATTGCCGGCCCGCTGTTCGGTAACTTCATTTCACGCTACATCCCGGGCAACCCGTCCCAGGAGCTGATGGACCAGATCGCCAAGGAGTCCGACCAGGGCAACCTGCCGAGCTTCACCATCACGTTGGTCACGGTACTGCTGCCAGTGGCGTTGATGCTGCTCAAGACCTTCGCCGACGTCGTCCTGCCGGCCGAGCACATCGTGCGCCAATGGATGGACCTGATCGGCCACCCCATCACCGCCCTGCTCGCTGCGTTGCTGCTGGCCTTCTACACCTTCGGCGCGGCGCGTGGCTTCAACCGCCAGCAGATCATGAAGATGCTCGACCAGAGCCTGGCGCCCACCGCCGCCATCGTGCTGATCGTCGGTGCCGGTGGCGGCTTCAAGCAGATGCTGGTGGATACCGGTGTCGGCAACGTGATCGGGCAGATGGCCGTGCAGGCCGAAATCTCGCCGATCATGCTGGCCTGGCTGGTGGCGGCGGTGATCCGCATCGCCACGGGTTCGGCGACGGTCGCGACCATCACGGGCGCGGGCATCGTGGCACCGGTGATCGACCTGGTGCCGGGGGTCAACCGTGAGCTGCTGGTGCTGGCCACTGGCGCCGGCTCGCTGATCCTGTCACACGTCAACGATGCCGGGTTCTGGCTGGTGAAACAGTACTTCAACATGACCGTGGCCGAGACCTTCAAGACCTGGAGCATGATGGAGACCATCCTTTCGGTGGTCGGCATCATCTTCATCATGTTGCTGTCGATGGTGGTGTGACCGTTGATCGGGGTGGGGGCACCAGGTGCGGGCTTGATGGCCCAATCGAAATAGAAGCCTTGCCCCCATCCCGATGCAAAGGAGCCTGCCCCATGATCCGCCCCTTCCTGCTTGCAGCCGTACTGGTTTCACCGCTGGCCCTGGCGGTCGGCACTGGGCCCACCTACCCCGACGACCCACACAACCCAGCGCCGACACCGGGTGTAGACAGCACGCTCAACCCGATTGAAAAGCCGATGCCACGCGACACCGACCCGCGGATCGAGGGCAATGACCCCGAGAGCCCGCCGGCCACCCAGAATGATGGGCGGGATTTGCCAGGGATGGATGGCAGTGGCTCGGAAGGTACTGGGCGCCAAGGCACGAGCACGGGCAACCCTTGAGCCCCTGTAGGAGCAGCCTTGTGCTGCGAAGAGGCCGGCAATTACACAGTGAATCTTCGCTGCTAGTACCGGCCTCTTCGCAGCACAAGGCTGCTCCTACACAGATCGTACCCATATCGCGCATGGCCGAAGCCGTGAGGTCACCACTGCCGCTTGTCTGGCCTGGTCAACCCGAGCTTTTCGATCCGGTAACGCAGCATATCCCGCGACAGCCCCAGCATCCGCGCCGACTTGGTCACATTCCAGTCAGTCCGGTCCAGGGTCTTGCACACCAGATCCCGCTCCATGTCCGGCAGGCTGGTACCTGGTTCTGGCTCATGCCGTGGCATCTCGAATACTGCAGGCGCCTGCTGCTGTATCAACGGCTCGTCGATCAGCGTCATGCACAGGTTCAACTGATGCGATTGCACCACCTCATTGGGTGCCAGCAATACCGTCTGCTCCAGCATGTTGCGCAGTTCGCGCACGTTGCCAGGCCAGCTGTAGCCCAGCATCAGGGCCTCTGCCTCGGCGGAAAAACGCAGGTTCGGCTTACCATAGCGCCGCCCGTGGTGCGCTAAAAAGTGCCTGGCCAACAGCAGAATATCCTGCCCCCGGGCATACAGCCGCGGTACCTTCAAGGCGATGATGCGTAGCCGGAAGAACAGGTCGCGGCGGAACTTGCCTTGCTGCACCATCTGTTCGAGGTTGCAGTTGGTAGCGCTGATCACCCGCAAGTCGACCTTGCGCTCCTTCACCGCGCCAATGCGGCGGATGCTGCGATCCTCCAGCAGTTTGAGCAGCTTGGCCTGCAGCACAAGGTCCATCTCGCCGATTTCATCGAGGAACAGCGTGCCACCATCTGCGGCCTCGACCAGGCCTACGCGACGCTCCTTGGCATCGGTGAACGCGCCTTTTTCATGGCCAAACAACTCCGCCTCCAGCAAGTTGGCCGGGATCGATGCGCAGTTGAATTCGATGAATGGGCCCTTGCTGCGCGAGCCATCAAAATGCAGGGCCCGGGCCACCAGTTCCTTGCCAGTACCGGTCTCGCCCTCGACCAACACGGGCGGCAGGTCGTCGCTGGCCATGCGCCGCTCGGCGTCCAGCACCTGGCGCAGGGTGTGCTTGAGGCTGTGCATCACCGGCGACTCGCCAATCAGTGCCTGCAGCCCGGACTTCTGCGCCTCGCGCTCCTGGTAGAACGACAAGGTGCGCTCCATCCGTTCAGCCGCCAGGGCCTTGTCCAGGGTCAGTTTAAGCTCGGCCAGCACCACCGGCTTGGTCAGGTAATGAAAGGCGCCCTCCTTCATCGCCTGTACCGCGTCTTCGACATTGCCATAGCCCGTCATCATGATGACCTTAAGCGCCGGCGCCTGCGCCACCAGCACGCGCAACAGGTCATGCCCACTCATGCCTGGCAACGAGTTGTCGGTCAGCACCGCATCGGGCTGGGCCTGCTTGATCTGCTCCAGCGCAAGCTCCGCGCTGTGGCAGACCGTCACCTCGTAACCCTTGAGGCTCAGGTAGGTGCGTATGTTGTCAGCAAGGATTTCATCATCCTCGACTACCAGGATGCTGTGTTCCATGGTCCCCTCCCGCTGCGATATTGAAAGTAAGGCTTACGCGGGTTCCTTCCTCTTCGCGGCTGCTCAGGCTGACCGAGCCGCCAAAACGCTCCATGATGCGTTGCACCAGGGCCAGGCCTACACCGAGGCCGCCCTGCTTGGTGGTGAAGAACGGCTTGAACACCATCCGTTCCTGCTGTTGGCTCATGCCCTTGCCGGTATCGCTGAGCAGCAGCACGGCGCGTTGGCCGTCCTGCACGCTCACTTCTGCGCGCAGCACACCGCCTGCCGGCATGGCTTCAAGGGCATTGGAAAACAAGCTGTTGAGGATTTGCGTCAGCTGCAGCGGTTGGCTGGCCACACACTGCACGTCGGGGCCCTCGTAGCAGAACTGCACGCCGTTGCGCGCCATCTGCTGGGCGAAGGCCAGGTGGGTGTCCTCGATGGACGCGACCAGGTCCACGGCCTCGGGCTCGTCACTGGTCGGGCGCAACGACACCAGCAAGTCGCGCACCCAACGTGACATGCGGTCGACCTGGCTGATGATGTCGGTGATGTTCTTTTGTGCGGTGGGGTTGGCGATCTCCTGGGCCAGTTCGGCGCTGGAGCGGATGTTGGCCAACGGGTTGCGCAGGCTGTGGGCCACCGCAGAGGACATTTCGCCCAGTGCCACGTAGGTTTCACTGGCTACCAGGCGGTCTTGCTGCTGGTTGAGCATCAGCGCCGCCCGGCGCACGATCCAGAACAGGCCAAAGTAAATCAACGCGCCACCCACCAGGGTCGAGGCCCAGATCAGTACATAACCGCGCTGGATACGCCGGATCAGGTCCTGCGGCTCCTTGTAGATTTCCACCATCGACAGCACCTGCTCGCCTTGGCTGTCGAACAGCGGGATGTAGTTCTCGATGAACAGGTACTTGGGTTCGCGCAGAAACTTCTGTTCTTCACGGTCGTCCTCGGCCTGGTGGTAGCTGGCAGACACCGCTTTGCGCGAACGGAACGCGCGCTCCAGGTCGCCATCCTCCTCGATCCGCTCGCCAATCAACTGAGGGTTGGTGGACCAGACAATGGTCCGGTCGCGGGCGTAGACGTTGGCCAACAGGGTATCGGGCAGGTGTTCGACGTGGTCGAGGAATTCGACACGGGTCGATTCGGCCAACGCCGGGGTGAACTGCAGGTGCTGCAGGTCCAGGCGCGGATCGAGCAGTTCGCCCATGGTGGTGCCCGGCGGCAGTTGCGAATGGCGGACCTCGGCTTGGGCCATGGCCTGGATGAATTGGGCGGTGAGCATGGCATCGCGCTCCACGCTGTCGCGCACCACGAAGCGCGTCGACACATAGCCCAAGCCACCGGCCACCGAGGCGATGATCAGCAGGCTGATGATCGAAAACCAACGCAACAGGTTGAACTCGCGCAATGGCGCCGCAAAACCACTGGTGGCCGCAGACGCTTTGTCGGGCACTTCGTTTTCCAGCATCTGCATTGAGGGGTTCCCGCGCTGGGCGTCCGTTCTGAAGCGCACCCTTGCCACGATTAGTAGCAATTTAATGGCACTTCACCCAGGTCGCCAAGGCGACCCGTTGTTGCCATGCTCACATTGCAAAAAATCAGCCAGTCGACGAACGAAAAGACATATTCATATTTTTCAGTCACTTGAAAGAACTTATTAAAATCCGGTCAAGCTTCAGTCCCCACTTTTGGGTAACAATTACCCAAAAAAATCTATTTGTTATAAATCATGTAGTTACGATATGAACATAAAGCCCACTAAGAAGATTTGGCCAACCTGAAATTCAGCGAAACGCGGGTGCCATGCCCTAGGCTGCTACTCAACCTCACCGCGCCACCAAAGCGCTCCATGATGCGTTTGACCAAAACCAGGCCAACGCCCAGCCCGCCCTGCTTGGTGGTGAAGAACGGCCTGAAGGCCATGCGCTGCTGTTGCTCGGTCATGCCCTTGCCGCTATCGGACAGGCGCAGCGTCAGGCCGCGCCGGTCGTGGCGCACCACCTCGACACGCAACTTCCCGCCCTGCTCCATCGACTCCAATGCGTTGGCAATCAAACTGCTGAAAATCTGCCGCAGTAACGCCGGGTGCCCCAACACCTGAACCGCCGGTAACGGTTGCAGGTCGAGGGTGACGCCACTGCGCGCCAGCGGCACGGCAAAGGTCTGCAGGCTTTCCTGCAGCGCCTGCGGCAGGTCCACCGCCACCGCTTCGTCATTGAGCGGGCGCAGTGACTGCAACAGCTGCCGGATCCACTGCGACATGCGGTCGACTTGGCTGATGATGTCGTTGATGTTCCTTTGCGCTGGGCCCTCGTCGAACGCCTGCGCAAGCTCAGCACTGGAGCGGATGCTCGCCAGCGGGTTGCGCAAGCTGTGCGCCACCGCCGAAGACACCTCGCCCAGGGCCACGTAGGTTTCATTGTTGATCAGCCGTTTTTGTTGCACCGCCAGCAGCTTGGCCGCGCGGCGCATGATGCCGTACAGGCCGATATAGACCAGCCCGGCGCCGACGGTGATCGCCAGCCAGATGAGGATCAGGCCATGTTCGATGCGCACGATCAGGTCATGCGGTTCCTTGTAGATCTCCACCATGGCCGTGACGTGCTCGCCATCGGCGTCGAACAACGGAATGTAGTTTTCGATGAACAGCTGCTCAGGCGGGGTCACGAACTTTTGCTCTTCGCGTGCCCGCTCGAAGTCGTGGTAGCTGGCCGAAACCCGCATCTTGTACTCGAAGGCGCGGTCCAGGTCGTCGTCGCCTTCGATCAACTTGCCGATCAGCGCCGGGTTGGTCGACCAGATCACCGTGCGGTCCGGCGCATAGATATTGGCCAGCAGCATGTCCGGCAGGTGGGCGATGTGGTCGAGAAACTCGCCCCTAGCCTTGCGCCGGGCATCGGGGTCGACATCCGGCAGCGCCGTGCGATCGGTACGCGGGTCCAGCAATTCGCCCATGGTGCGCACATTGGGGATCGACACATGGCGCACTTCAGCATCAGCGATAGAGGTGATGAACTGAGCGGACAGCAGCGCATCGCGCTCGACGCTTTCATCGATGATGAAACGGCTGGAGATCAGCCCCAGCCCGACCGCCACCGAGAGGATGATGGCCAGGCTGACCCAGGCATACCAGCGCAGCAGGTTGAACGGTTTGCGTGGGGCTGTCGCCTCGGTACCGGCAGGCACTCCAAGGGCGTCGGAACGAGGGGCGATGTCCATGGCGGACTCCACAGCTGGGCACCTTTGAAGGTTATAGCCCAGAGTTGGGGGAACCATGGTTCTAAATTGATGTCATCCGCCGAAGGGTGGCCGCCGCGCTGCTCGGCCACGTCGCGCGCCTACAGCGGCGAGTCGTCCGCCAGCCCTTGCAGCTTGCGGTAATCGCGCAGCACGTTGGGCACGTAGCGGCGGGTTTCGGCGTACGGTGGCACTGCGCCCCGGCGCAACACCGCGTCGGGGCCGGCGTTATAGGCGGCCACGGCCAGGGTGATGTCATTGTCAAACAAGGTCAGCATGCGTTTCAGGTAGCGTGCCCCACCCTGCACATTGTCCTCAGGGTCCAGGGCGTTCTCCACGCCCATCTCCCGCGCGGTATCGGGCATCAGTTGCATCAGCCCCACCGCGCCCGCCGGCGAGCGGGCCTTGGGGTTGTAGCCGGACTCTGCCTTGATCAGCGCATGCAGCAGTGCTTGCGGCACGTTGTGGGCCAACGCTGCAGCGGCCACCAGCTCGGCATAGGGCCGCCCGGTGATCATTTGCGCACCGGCAGCCCCCGCCTGGGCCAGCGGTTCGCTGATAACCCGCTGATACTGGCGCCCGGGCCGATGGACGTTGGTCAGTACGTAGCCGCCCTTGGCATCGATGGAGATGTACACATCGGCCTGGGCGGCACCCGCCGCCAGCCAGATCAAACCCAGGATAAGTCCACGCATGTCGGTCGCCTCTTCGTCGTGGCCCCCGATGTGGGGGAAATGCCCCGGAAAACCCGAGGTTGCAGACCACGACGCAAGCACTGTGCCGCTTCCTGCACCGCATGGCGCAAGGCCCCGAGGCAGACGTGCACGGCTGTTGCATGGTGCCTGCCACAGCATGTTCCTACGCAGCGGAGGGCATCACCATGCAGCGCAGATCCAACCCCCAACGTGGCTTCACCCTGCTCGAACTCCTCGTGGTGCTGGTTGTGCTCGGCCTGCTGGCCGGTATCGTCGCGCCCAAGTACTTCAGCCAGCTTGGCCGCTCGGAGGTCAAGGTGGCGCGGGCGCAGATCGAGGGTTTGAGCAAAGCCCTGGACCTCTATCGCCTGGAAGTCGGGCATTACCCCAACAGTGAACAAGGCTTGCAGGCACTGGTCATCGCCCCTAGCGGCGAGGCCCGCTGGACCGGCCCGTACCTGCAGAAGGCCGTGCCGCAAGACCCGTGGGGCCGCGCCTACATCTACCGGCAACCCGGTGAGAACGGCGGCGAGTACGATCTGCTGTCGATGGGCAAGGACGGCCAGCCCGGTGGCGACGGTGAGAACGCCGAAATCACCAGCTGGCAATAAGGAGCTCGGCCATGCGCTACAGCCTCAAGGCCCTGGGCAGACAGGGCGTGGTGCAATTGCAGATCGACGCCGAAGATGCCGACCAGGCGCGCCGCCAAGTCGAGGACCAAGGCTTGCGGGTGGTCAGCGTGAAGGGCCAGGGCAGTGCCTTGCGCGGCATGGCCTGGCGCCGCGAGGCGAGCTTTGACCTGGTGTTGTTCAGCCAGGAGCTGTCGACCCTGCTCAACGCTGGCTTGCCATTGATCGATGCCCTGGAAAGCCTGGCGGAAAAAGCCCCCGCTGCGGCCTCGCGCAAGGTGCTCGGCGAACTGGTACGCCAGCTGTACGAGGGGCACTCGCTGTCTCAGGCGCTGGGCCGCCAGCCCAGGATATTCCCGGCCCTGTACGTGGCGCTGGTGCAGTCCAGCGAGCGCACCGGCGCCCTCGGCGACGCCCTCGGCCGCTATATCGCCTACCGGCAACGCTTGGACCTGGTGCGGCAGAAACTGGTGGGGGCGTCGGTTTACCCACTGCTGTTGTTGCTGGTCGGTGGTGGCGTGGTGCTGTTTTTGCTCGGCTACGTGGTGCCGCGCTTCAGCCAGGTGTTCGAAGGCATGGGTACCGAGCTGCCGTGGCTGTCACGCCTGCTGATGCAGATCGGGTTGTTCTTGCATGCCCAGCAACTGCCGCTGGCGCTGGGCAGCGTGGCGGGCATCACCGCCCTGGTGCTGCTGCGCCGCCACCCGCGGGTACGGCGCTGGGCAGCGCGCCAGCTCAGGCGCATGCCAGCGCTGCACCAGCGGCTGATGATGTACGAACTGGCGCGCTTCTACCGCTCGCTGGGCATCCTCCTGCAAGGCGGTATTCCTATCCTCACGGCCATGGGCATGGCCCGCGGGCTGCTGGGTAGCGCCGCCGCGCAGGGCCTTGAACAGGCCAGCCAGCGCGTGGCCGAGGGGTTGCCGCTGTCCGACGCGCTGGAAGTTGGGCAACTGGTGACGCCGGTGTCGCTGCGGCTGCTGCGCGCCGGTGAGCAGTCGGGCAACCTTGGCGAGATGCTGGAGCGTTGCGCCGACTTTCACGACCAGGAGATTGGCCGCTGGGTGGAATGGTTCGTGAAGCTGTTCGAGCCGCTGCTGATGACGTTCATTGGCCTGTTGATCGGCTTTATCGTGATCCTGATGTACATGCCGATCTTCGAACTGGCCTCAAGCATTCACTGAAGGCTCAGGCCGAGGCTTTCGCGCAAAGTCGTGCCTTCATACGCGGTGCGGTAGACGCCACGTGCCTGCAGCAATGGCACCACTTCTTCGGTGAAACGGCGGAACTGGCCTGGATGGCCAATGTAGATATTGAAGCCATCCAGCGCCCGCGCCTCGAACCACTCGGTCATTTTTGCCCCCACCGTTTCGGCGGAGCCGACGAATGCCCCCGGGCGTAGCTGGCGGCCGAACTCCACCGCCTGGCGCAAGCTGAAGCCCTGCGCCCGCGCCTGGTCGGCAATGCGCTTGGCATTGGTGAAGAAGCTGCTGCGGGCATGCTCCAGGCTCTCTTGAGGGAACGGCGCATCGAGGTCGTACTGGGTGAAATCGTGCCACCCGAAATTGCGCCCGAACTCCTTGAGTGCCAGTTCGAAGCTGTGGTCCTGCTGGTGGTAATGGCGCTCGATCTCACGGGCGTGAGCATCGGTGTCGCCCACATAGATTTCTGCACCTGGCAGTACCAGCAACTGCTCCGGGTCTCGCCCCAGGCGCGCGGCACGTTCCTTGACGTCACGATAGAAGGCCTGGCCCTGCTCGATGCTGGCCGCGTGCGTGAAGATCACATCGGCGGTGGCGGCCCCCAAGTCGCGGCCCTGCTGCGAGTCGCCAGCTTGGAAGATTACCGGTTGGCCCTGGGGCGAACGCTGGATGTTCAAGGGCCCCACCACCGAGAAGTGTTCGCCCTTGTGGTTGAGCGCATGCAGCTTCGAAGGGTCGAGAAACTGGCCCGTGGCGCGATCGCGCGGGAAGGCGCCGTTCTCATAGGAATGCCACAAGCCCTGCACCACCTGCACGTGTTCCTCGGCGCGGGCGTAGCGGGTGTCGTAGTCGTAATGCTCGTCACGGCCATAGTTACCCGCGGTGCCGGCATCGCCGCTGGTCACCACGTTCCAGCCGGCGCGGCCTTTGCTGATCAGGTCCAGCGAAGCAAGGCGACGGGCGACGTTATAGGGCTCGTTGTAGGAGGTGGTCAGGGTACCGACCAGCCCGATATGCCGGGTGGTGACGGCCAGGGCCGAGAGCAGGGTCAGCGGCTCCAGGCGGTTGAGGTAATGCCGAAGACAGCTATAAAACCGCTGTAGCTGCGCTCGACAATGCACGAATAGAAACCAGCAAAAAAATTCGCACTCTTGTAACAGTGGTAAGCCCCAATACACCTCAATTGGCAGTCTATC
>NZ_JAPFCE010000027.1:0-65857 GCF_026240895.1 Pseudomonas sp. DCB_AW | reverse complement strand
CGAAGAGGCCGGTGATCTCAGAAGATGATCTGAGCCATCACCGGCCTCTTCGCAGCACAAGGCTGCTCCTACCTGCTTATATATCGGCCTCTTCGCATCACCAGGCTGCGCCACCTGCTTATATAAAGGAGAGATGAAACAGCCCGCCAAGCTTTCATCTTTAATCCTCCTTTAATCACGGTATCCTTCACTCCCAGGTGTCGAGGGGCTTGCCCCTGCGCGGCACCCGGGTAGCCGCTTTTTTGCCGTGTGACGTTGAACCGACGTCACAATGGCCGGTCTCAGCCATCTCGGATAGCCCTGCGCAGTGCTATCACGTTGCCCCCTCGGCACGCTAAAGGCCCTGCCCAGCGTGTAGAATCGCGCACAGGCAGGCGGACCACGCGGCCACTCTCCATCCAAGGAACCGGCAATGAACGAACAAACATCGCGCCTGAATCGGGAACGGCGCTTTCTGGTGCTGCTGGGGCTGATCTGCCTGTCGCTGATCGGTGGCGCCCTTTATATGCAGGTGGTATTGGGCGAGGCGCCTTGCCCGCTGTGCATCCTGCAGCGCTATGCCTTGCTGTTTATCGCCGTGTTTGCCTTCATCGCCGCCGCGATGCCGGGGCGGCGCAGCCTGACGGTCTTCGAAGGCCTGGTGGTACTCAGTGCCATCGGGGGAATCGTTGCGGCCGGCAACCATGTGTATATACTCGCCAACCCCATGGTCAGTTGCGGCATCGATACCCTGCAGCCGATCGTCGACGACCTGCCCCTGGCCAAGCTGTGGCCGCTGGCATTCCAGGTCGACGGCTTCTGCAGCACGCCGTACCCACCGATCCTCGGTCTGTCGCTGGCGCAGTGGGCGCTGGTCGCATTTGTCCTGACGGCCATTCTGGTTCCGCTGGGCATCTACCGCAACCGACGTCAGGCTTAGACAAAAGTCCCGAATTGCATGAGGTCTTTTGCACGGTGTGAGATGCGCAGAAAGTTGCTCCCCGCTTGATCCAGATCAATCACAAAGCCTTGTAGAATGCGGCTTTGAGGGCTACCCGGCGGGGTGCGACAAACTGTCGCGAAGTTGATTCTTCGGGTCTCATTGTTACGTATTCTGTAAAAGACTGTTGCTCAATAAGTCATAGTCAAGGGTTGGCGACCTATCTACAATCGCCCCCAATTTCCGTTCGGCACTGCTTGCGAGTCGCAGGATTGAAGGAAGCCCCAGCGCTCCCTTTTGCTGACTTCGTCAAGTTTCGCCCAGCGGCGATACCGAGCGGACACCCCTCCGCGTTTTCCCGCACCAAATGGACTTGGTCTGAAGTACAGGCCTGTTGCCTACGAAACCATAAGCACCGCTAACACGCTTGAGCCAAGGTCCTGCAGTCGGACCCCAGGCAGGAGCGAGTACGGGCGCGAAATGCCGCACTTGGCAGGACGAAGTGTTGGCTACCAAAACACAAATTGCATTGAAGCAAGCTGATCTAGAGGTCGTGAGATGAGTAAAAAGCGTTACCCCAGACTGTTTGGCATATTGCCCTTTTTAGGCATGCTTTTACTCAGTGGGTGCAACTGGACCCTGCTCGACCCGAAAGGTCAGGTCGGCATTGAGCAAAAGAACCTCATCCTCATCGCTACCGGCCTGATGCTGCTGGTGGTGATCCCGGTCATCATCATGACCGTGGCGTTCGCCTGGAAGTACCGTGCTTCCAACAAGGCGGCCACCTACACCCCCGACTGGTCGCACTCGACCAAGATCGAGGCCGCGGTGTGGATCATCCCGATCATCATCATCATCGCCCTGGGTTATGTCACCTACAAGTCCACCCACAAGCTGGACCCGTATCGTCCGCTGGATTCCGACGTCAAGCCGATCCAGATCGACGTGGTCGCACTGGACTGGAAGTGGCTGTTCATCTACCCCGAGCAGGGCATCGCGACGGTCAACAAGATCAACTTCCCGGCTAACACCCCGGTCAACTTCCGCGTCACCTCCGACGCCGTGATGAACTCGTTCTTCATCCCGGGCCTGGGCGGCCAGATCTACGCCATGGCCGGCATGACCACCAAGCTGCACCTGATCGCCAACGAAAACGGCGAATTCGACGGTATCAGCGCCAACTACAGCGGCGCTGGCTTCACCGGCATGAAATTCAAGGCAACTGCAACTTCCCAGGAAGACTTCGACAAGTGGGTCGCCGAAGTGAAGCAGTCGCCGCTGAAACTGGGCAAAGCCGAGTACGAAGCTCTGGCCAAACCTAGCGAATACAACCCAGTCGCGCTGTACAGCGAGGCCCCGGCAGAGCTGTTCCAGTCCATCGTCGACAAGTACGAAGGCATGAACCGCGGCAAGCCGGTCCACGAAGAAGCAGGCAGCAAAGATCTGGCCACTACCAAGGGTGTGGAATCGAGTATGCAACCAGCTGCCGGTGCAGAGGAGTAAGAGATGTTCGGTAAACTAAGCCTGGAGGCGATACCCTATCACGAGCCGATAGTCATGGTGACGCTTGCCATGATCGCGCTCGGCGGTATCGCTGTCGTCGGTCTTATCACCTATTTCCGCAAGTGGACCTACTTGTGGAGCGAGTGGTTGACGACTGTCGACCACAAGAAAATCGGGGTGATGTACATCATCGTCGCGATGATCATGCTGCTGCGCGGCTTTGCCGACGCCATCATGATGCGTACCCAGCTGGCTGCGGCCACTGGCGGATCCGAAGGCTACCTGCCGCCTGAACACTATGACCAGATCTTCACCGCTCACGGTGTGATCATGATCATCTTCATGGCGATGCCGTTCTTCACCGGCCTGATGAACCTGGCCCTGCCTCTGCAGATCGGTGCACGTGACGTTGCCTTCCCGTTCCTGAACTCCCTGAGCTTCTACCTGCTGCTGGCAGGCGTGCTGCTGGTCAACATCTCCCTGGGCGTCGGCGAATTCGCCAAGACCGGTTGGGTTGCCTATCCGCCGCTCGCGGGTATTCAGTACAGCCCTGGCGTGGGTGTCGACTACTACATCTGGGCGCTACAGCTATCGGGCCTAGGTACGACGCTTACCGGTGTGAACTTCCTCGTCACCGTGATGAAGATGCGCGCACCTGGCATGAAACTGATGGACATGCCGATCTTCACCTGGACCTGCACCTGGGCCAACGTGCTGATCGTCGCTTCGTTCCCGATCCTGACTGCCGCACTCGCACTGCTGACTGTTGACCGTTATCTGGACTTCCACATTTTCACCAACGAGCTTGGTGGGAACCCGATGATGTACGTCAACCTGTTCTGGGCGTGGGGTCACCCTGAGGTTTACATCCTGATCCTGCCGGCCTTCGGCGTGTTCTCGGAAGTGACTTCGACGTTCTCTGGCAAGCGTCTGTTTGGCCACCACTCGATGATCTACGCATCGGGCGCAATCGCCATCCTGGGCTTTGCCGTATGGCTGCACCACTTCTTCACCATGGGTGCCGGCGCGAGCGTCAACACCTTCTTCGGCCTGGCGACGATGCTGATCTCCATTCCGACCGGTGTGAAACTGTTCAACTGGCTGTTCACCATGTACCAGGGCCGTGTGCGTTTCACCGCACCGATGCTGTGGACCCTGGGCTTCATGATCACCTTCTCCATCGGTGGCATGACTGGCGTACTGCTGGCTGTTCCAGGTGCTGACTTCGTTCTGCA
Source organism: Pseudomonas sp. DCB_AW (assembly GCF_026240895.1). Taxonomy (NCBI): domain Bacteria; kingdom Pseudomonadati; phylum Pseudomonadota; class Gammaproteobacteria; order Pseudomonadales; family Pseudomonadaceae; genus Pseudomonas; species Pseudomonas sp. DCB_AW. Next base: position 62,200 of record NZ_JAPFCE010000027.1, on the reverse strand, counting down.
CAACAGCCTGTTCGTAATTGCTCACTTCCACAACGTGATCATCGGTGGCGCGGTATTCGGCTACATCGCCGGTTTCGCCTTCTGGTTCCCGAAAGCCTTTGGTTTCACCCTGAACGAGAAGTGGGGCAAAGCTGCCTTCTGGTTCTGGATCTCGGGCTTCTACGTTGCGTTCATGCCGCTGTACGCCCTGGGCTTCATGGGCATGACCCGTCGTCTGAACCACTCCGACAACCCGCTGTGGGAACCCTACCTGTACGTTGCCGTAGTCGGCGCCGTGCTGATCCTGTTCGGTATCGCTTGCCAGCTGATCCAGCTCTACGTTTCGGTCCGCGATCGCAACCAGAACCTGGACGTGACCGGCGACCCATGGGGCGGTCGTACTCTGGAATGGTCGACTTCGTCGCCACCTCCGTTCTACAACTTCGCCCACATGCCTGAGCAGGTTGGCCTGGATGCATGGCACGAAACCAAGGAAATCGGCGCTGCTTACAAGCCGGCAACCAAGTTCGACGCCATCCACATGCCGAGCAACACCGCTACCGGTTTGTTCATGGGCCTGTTCCTGACCGTCTTCGGCTTTGCCTTCATCTGGCACATCTGGTGGCTGGTAGGCGCGAGCCTGGTTGCAACCATCGCTGTCTTCGTTCGCCACGCTGCGCGTGACGACCAGGGCTACATGGTTCCGGCCGAAGAAGTGGCGCGCATCGAAGGCGAGCGTATGAAAGCGCTGGCCAAAGCAGGTGCTCTGCCTGCCGGCGCACGTGTCGAATCGTTTGAGCGGGTGTAATCAATGTCCAGTCAAGTAATCCACGGCGCTGCTCATGGTCACGACCATGGGCACGACGATCACCACCACGACTCGGGCCAGATGACCGTACTCGGTTTCTGGCTGTACCTGATGACCGACTGCATCCTGTTTGCGTCGCTCTTCGCTACCTACGCGGTGCTGTCCGGCAGTTTTGCCGGCGGCCCGTCGGGTCATGACATTTTCCAGCTCGACTTCGTAGCTGTTGAAACTGCCTTCCTGCTGCTGTCCTCGATCACCTTCGGCTTCGCCATGCTGAAGCTGTTCGATGGCAAGAAAGCAGGTGTACTGGGCTGGTTGGCTGTGACCTTCCTGTTCGGTGCCGGCTTCATCGCGATGGAAATCTACGAGTTCCATCACCTGATCGCTGAGGGCTTCGGCCCGCAGCGCAGTGGCTTCCTGTCGGCGTTCTTCGCGCTGGTCGGTACCCACGGTCTGCACGTGACTGCAGGTCTGATCTGGATGGCAATCCTGATGTATCAGATCAGCACCAAGGGTATTACCCCGACTGCCAAGACCCGCATGAGCTGCCTGAGCCTGTTCTGGCACTTCCTGGACGTGGTCTGGATCTGCGTATTCACCGTCGTCTACCTGCTGGGGGTTCTGTAATGGCTAACGCACACGACACTCATCACGAAGGTAATCACGGCAGCGTGAAGTCCTACATGATCGGCTTTGTACTGTCGATCATCCTGACCGCTATCCCGTTCGGCCTGGTGATGTACCCAAGCCTGCCGAAGAACCTGACCGTTCTGATCGTGGTCGCCATGGCTGTCATTCAGGTTGTAGTGCACCTCGTGTACTTCCTGCACATGGACCGCTCGAAAGAGCAGCGTTCCAACGTGTCGACGTTCCTGTTTACCACCATGGTAATTGCACTGCTGGTCGGCCTGTCGCTGTGGATCATGTTCAACATCCACATCGAAATGATGGCCAAGTGAGGTAAGACTGCATGTCCGTTAAGCACTTTATCCAAATCACCAAACCGGGGATCATTTTCGGTAACGTGCTTTCCGTGGCAGGCGGATTCTTCCTTGCCGCGAAGGGCCATGTAGACTTCGCCCTGTTCCTGGCGGTGGTGGTAGGTACTTCCCTGGTAGTGGCGTCCGGTTGCGTGTTCAACAACTGCATCGACCGCGACATCGACATCAAGATGGAACGTACCAAGAACCGCGTTATGGTCCAGGGCGGCATGTCGCTGCCCCTCGCGCTGATTTACGCCACCCTGCTTGGGGTGGCGGGTTTCAGCCTGCTTTATGTCCAGGCCAACCCACTGTCGGCGTTCTGTGCGCTGATCGGCTTCGTCGTCTACGTCGGGTTCTACAGCCTCTGGCTGAAGCGTAAATCGGTGCACGGCACCTTGGTCGGCAGCCTTTCGGGTGCCATGCCTCCAGTGATCGGCTACTGCGCCGTCAGCAACAGCTTCGACCTGGCTGCAGTGACCCTGCTGGTGATGTTCAGCCTGTGGCAGATGCCGCACAGCTTCGCGATCGCCATCTTCCGCTTCAAGGACTACAGCGCTGCCAACATTCCGGTTCTGCCGGTGGCTCGCGGTATTCTTGCTGCCAAGAAGCAGATCGTGCTGTACGTGCTGGCCTTCGTGCTCGCCACCCTGATGCTCACCCTCGGCGGTTACGCCGGCCTCAGCTACCTGGCCGTGGCAGCTGCCATGGGCCTGTACTGGCTGTACATGGCCTGGGGTGGCTACAAGGCCGAGGACGACAGCAAGTGGGCCCGCAAGGTGTTTGGCTTCTCTATCCTCACTGTCACTGCCCTGAGCGTGATGATGTCGGTGGACAGCCAGACCGCTGCGGACGTGCTGATGACCTACGCACGCTGATACCGCTGCCTGTTACACGAAAACCCCGGCCATGTGCCGGGGTTTTTTTTGGGTGTTCTCCTGTGCCGGCCTCTTCGCGGGTAAACCCGCTCCCACAGGTAATGTACAGATTTCGCATGTGGGTGCGATCCATGTGGGAGCGGGTTTACCCGCGAAGAGGCCAGCCCTGAAAACACAAAATTCTAATTTTCAAAAAATACATCTGAAAAATTCTAATAAAACAGGAAATTGACCTTTACAGATATCCTGTTTCGGCACTATCTTCTGATCCAGGCCGCCACATCGGCCAACGTCGCTCGGACGGTTCCGGGCGCTTACGTACTCAGAGGAAGCCATGGCCAACCCAGGTTCGCCGCGCCGCTTTGCGCGCATCGATCGTCTCCCCCCTTACGTCTTCAACATCACCGCCGAGCTCAAGATGGCTGCCCGCCGTCGTGGCGAAGACATCATCGACCTGAGCATGGGCAACCCCGATGGCGCGACCCCGCCGCACATCGTCGAGAAGCTGGTGCAGGTCGCCCAGCGTGAAGACACGCACGGCTACTCCACCTCCCGCGGCATCCCACGCCTGCGCCGGGCCATTTCCAACTGGTACAAGGAACGCTACGAGGTCGACATCGACCCGGAAAGCGAAGCCATCGTCACCATCGGTTCCAAGGAAGGCCTGGCTCACCTGATGCTCGCCACCCTCGACCAGGGCGACACGGTGCTGGTGCCCAACCCCAGCTACCCGATCCACATCTACGGTGCGGTGATCGCCGGCGCCCAGGTGCGTTCGGTGCCGCTGGTGCCGGGTGTGGACTTCTTCAATGAGCTTGAGCGGGCGATACGCGAATCGATCCCCAAGCCGAAGATGATGATCCTCGGCTTCCCGTCCAACCCTACCGCGCAGTGCGTGGAGCTGGACTTCTTCGAGCGCGTGGTCGCCCTGGCCAAGCAGTATGACGTGCTGGTGGTGCATGACCTGGCGTACGCCGACATCGTCTACGACGGCTGGAAAGCCCCGTCGATCATGCAGGTGCCGGGGGCCAAGGACATCGCGGTGGAGTTCTTCACGCTGTCCAAGAGCTACAACATGGCGGGCTGGCGTATCGGCTTCATGGTCGGCAACCCCGAGCTGGTCAACGCCCTGGCGCGTATCAAGAGCTACCACGACTACGGCACCTTCACGCCTTTGCAGGTGGCAGCCATTGCCGCGCTGGAAGGCGACCAACAGTGCGTGCGCGATATCGCCGAGCAGTACCGCCAGCGCCGCAACCTGTTGGTGAAGGGGTTGCACGAGCTGGGCTGGATGGTCGAGAACCCCAAGGCTTCGATGTACGTGTGGGCGAAGATTCCGCCGGAGTATGCGCACCTCGGGTCGCTGGAGTTTTCCAAGAAGCTGTTGGCCGAGGCCAAGGTGTGTGTGTCGCCGGGCATCGGCTTTGGTGACTACGGTGACGATCACGTGCGCTTTGCCCTGATCGAGAACCAGGACCGTATTCGCCAGGCGATTCGCGGCATCCGCCAGATGTTCAGGGCGGATGGTTTGACCCGCAAGTAAACAGCGAGGGGCCGCGTGGCGGCCCCTCGTTATATCAGCTGGGCTGGCCTTCCGACTGCCTGGCGATTATTCGCGCCACTACCTTCAGCACTCATTTTCCTGTTCAGGTATCCAAATGAGTGTATTCACAGCGTATTTCTGCGGCACCGGTTCCCACCGCTTCGATGCTGCCAACCCCAATTTCTGGAACGGCGAGCTGGTCTCGACATTGGCCAGCAACGATCAGGGGCGCGAATTCGCCCACTGGATTGCGGTTGACGGGCCGGGCAGCGGCAACCTTCAGGATGACGAATTGTTCGTTGAACCAGGTGGCTACTTTAACTGGAGTGGTCAGTTGTTTGGCCGTGGTTGGGAAGAAAACGTGAGCCATGTGCTGAACGTGATCAAGGGTGAGAGCAGTTGGCAGCGCACCAAACTCACCGAGCAAGCGTACACAAGGCTGAAAGACGCAGGCGTGGAGATCCCGGATGCGTCCGCCACGGCTTCCTGGTTCTGGCGCACTTATGACTACGGCGATCGCCACCCGACCCCGCAGGCGCTGCAGGAACAGATCATCAAGATATTCCGCGAACCGTGCTTGCCCACCCAGGTCAACCTGGTGGGCTGGAGCCGCGGCGGTATCAGTTGCCATATGCTGGCCAATGCGATGGCTGAGGATCCGCTGCTGCGGGATATCCCAGTCAATATTTTTGCCATTGACCCGGTGCCGGGCACTGGCAACGTGCAGAGCAGGCGGGTCAAACTAGCCGGGAACGTCCATGAGTATGTGGGTTTCTATTCCCGGGATGAACGCTCCAATGGCTTTGCCTGTGTGATCCCAGCGGTCGAAAGCAACACGCGCATGTGCGTCTACCCAATGCCGGGCCGGCATGCCACTTTGGTGGGTAATGCATCGGCTGACGGGGCTGGCAGCGGCAAGGTGCTGGTCGAACCCGGGTTGATCGTGCGGCATTTCGCCGAAGTCTGCCTGACCCGCTGGGGTGTCGAACTGGACAAGCGCCTGGCGCTGGATGACAACCAGTTAATGCAGCATCACTTGGCCATAGCGGCTGCCGATGAGGACTATCAGGCCATGCGCAGCCAGTCGTATACCGTCATCAGAGAAAATGAAAAAGACGACCGGCTGGTGCACTGGGGCGAAACCCGCACGCGCTTCAGCGAGGTGCGCAGCGACAGTTACGACTCTCGCGAAGGCCTTGGCCTGCAGCGCTGGGATGCCGGCACTTACAAGGCCCTGCGTTAGGCCGTGCAGGCGGGCAGCCGCTGTGCTGTTCGCCCGTTTTTTGGGCCGTGGGGTTTGCCGGATCAGCGGCAATTTTTTTTGCATTCCCCCTCTATCCAGCCGGCCCCGGTTGGAATGAAAATGGCGCCGCGGGCCCAGCCCCGATAACAACAACCTTCCCTCCGTGGCCTCATGTCCGAATATAACCCTTGCCTTGACTGCGGCGCCTGCTGCGGGTACTTCCGTGTGTCCTTCTTCTGGGGCGAATGCCAGTCTGCCGGGGGCGTTGTACCTGACGACCTGGTGGTGCAGATCAACCCTACACGGGTCGCGATGATCGGCACCGATGCCAAGCCTTGCCGCTGCGTCAGCCTTGCCGGCGAGATCGGCAAAGAGGTGGCGTGCACCATCTACGCCAACCGCTCGAGTCCTTGCCGGGAGTTCGATGCGTCGTGGGAGGGCGGGGTGCACAACCCGAGCTGTGACGATGCACGCGCGGCCTATGGCTTGCCGCCTTTGACCCCGCCTGGGGCCAACGAGCCGCATTGGCCGGATGATGATGGGGCTGAGGTGGCCTGACCTTTTTGGGTCGCCTGTGCCGGCCCTTTCGCGGGGCAAGCCCGCTCCCACAGGACCGTTGCAAGACCTGTGGGCGAAGCAAGTCACCGATCCTGTGGGAGCGGGCTTGCCCCGCGAAAGGGCCATCAGCTGTAAGAAGATTCTGAACTTGAAACCAAATGCTTCAGGTTGGCGGGTCTTGGGAATTATCCTACGACCTCTGTCGGATGCCGTCTGATATGCGGGGGAATACCACAGCGGTAACGTCACGGTTCGCCTGAAATGGCGAGCGGCCGTGAGAAGCTGCAGTTATCCCTCAGTAATGGCTTTCTGTCATGGCGGCCGTGCGCGTGCAGACTTAGGTCTGGCCGCGGGAGCCTGAGGACGCGGTCTTCTCACCTCGCGTACGGCTGCCACCCAATCTGTGAGAAGGACGAGGTGGTTGCTAATCCGATAGCTTCCTCAGGAATATCTTTATGAAGAAGATCGTCCCAGACCCACCCACTTTCCCAATCCCTTACATCTCGATAATCGCCGACCTCTCCCATGCAGAGGCAAGGTCCCAGGCAGCCAAGCTCATGGGCAGCCTTTCCCAAACCATCGAGCTTTACCTCAAAGCCGAAGACAGCTTGCAACGCAGCGCCCTCCTCGAAAACATGTCCGCCCTGACCGAATTGCTTCATGCGCTGTTCGCCCACATAAAGGCGCAGGAGGCAGTGGAATGAGCAATCACCTGAAAACCCACACCACCGCTGGCGTGGAGACGTTTCTCGAATTGTTCCGCATCGAACCGGGCATCCCCCTTGATCACGCGTTCGACGAATTGTCTGTGTTGCTGGGGTGCATACGCCACCTCAGCGAAGAGGCCGAGATGGAGGGCAACAAGGTTGCAGGCAGCGCTGCACGAATTCTCAGTGCCATGGCCAAAGCGCTGATCAATGACATGGAAATGGGGTTGAACCGGGGCGGTTGAGTGGTCGCGCAGATCGAGCGCCGCGCGGGCGGCGCTCGATTTCCGCCCCAGCGCGAAACCCCTGCCAGACAACCGCTCACGCTCAAACACACGATAAAACCCAACGCATCCCCCAGCCGCCTCGCTTGACGTTAAACTGTCATCTCCCCAGCAATGGACAGGAGATCCGGCGTGACCCCACCCCGCAGTTTCCCCAGTGACCTCTGCCTCGACAGCCCCCGCCTGCAATTGCGCCCGATGCGCCATGGCGATGCCGCGCAATGGCTGGCGATCATGGCCGACCCCGAGGTCATGCGTTATTGGCACCATGCACCCTGGCAAGACCTCGCCGAGGCCGAAAGCGCCCTGGCCGCCGACCGTGAAGCCTATGCCAATGGCGACCAACTCAAGCTCGGCATGTACCGCCGTGACAACGGCGAACTCATCGGCATGGTCCAACTGTTCAACATCGATGACGTATCCCGCCGTGGCGAGATCGGCTATTGCCTGGCCAGCGCCGTACAGGGCAGGGGGTACATGGATGAGGCATTGACCTGCTTCATCGACTACCTCGCTCACACCCTGCACATGCGCCGCCTGGAGGGCGAGATCGACCCACGTAACCAAGGCTCGGCACGCACGCTCGAACGCCAGGGCTTCGTGCTCGAAGGCACCCTGCGGGCGCGCTGGTGCGTGGCCGGTGAGCTGTCCGACTCGGGCATCTATGGCCTGCTGCTGGAACCACCGGTTGCATAGTGTTATGGCGAACCTCGATTTTCATCGTCTGCTGGTCACCACGCTACCGGTGGTGACCCTGCGCGGCACTTACTAAACGCCTGGAAGCGGGGCAGGGCCTGGGTTATGGTCGCAGCCTGTCCCGTTTTCACCAGGTGTGCCCCTTTGCCCGTTTTCTACCTGAGCATCAGCCTGTTCCTGTACCTGCTCGCGCTGTTTTTCGATGGCGTGCTGATGAGTGGCGACCGCCACATGCCCGCCCTGCAGATGTTGCTGTACGGGCCATGGGGCATGCCCTTCGGGTTGTATCAATGGTTTGCCAATCCGCTGCTGGCCGTGGCGATTCTTGCCCATCGACGTTTCCGTCGGTTGGCCTTGGCGTGCGGTGTGGCGGCGTTGTATCTGGCGGCCAGCAGTTTCGGAATCGACCGCCTGCCAGACAGCCAAAGCTACGCGTTTCATGACCGCACCGGTTTTGGTGCAGGCTTTTATCTATGGCTCATTGCGATGGTGGTGTTTTGCGCGGGCCAGGCCTGGCATTGCTGGAAGGCCCGCAGCGCCGACGACATGCCCGGATGGCGCTGGCTCGATGTGGCCTTGATAGCGGCGTTGGGTGTCGCGTTGTATGCCGCGACGCAGATGCCGTCGTTGCGTTTCGAGCCGAACAAGGTGCTGATGCCGCCGGAACAGCCACAGACATTTTGATATCCACAGGGGGAATAGTCATGAACAGGTATCACCTGACGGGCCTGGCGCTAGCGTGTGTGCTGCCGCTGGCCATGGCCGAAGAAAATTCGCCGAGCTACGGCCAATGCATGGACAAGGCGTCCAGCACAGTGGCCATGAGCAGTTGCATCCAGGCCGAGACCCAGTTGCAGGACCAGCGCTTGAACCGGGTGTACAAACAGTTGATGGGCAAACTGGAGGCAGGGCAGCAGAAACGCCTGCGCGAGGTACAGCGCAAGTGGATCGCCTACCGTGATGACAACTGCACGTTCCACGTACAGGCCAGTGGCGGGACCCTGGCGCAGCTGGAAGGCGGCGTGTGCGTGATGGACATGACTCGGGACCGGGCGGCCGAGCTTGAGCGAGTACTCAGCCCGGGGCAGTAAGATTGCCTGTTCCGGCCCTGGTTTTATTTGCGCGGTTCGCGCCGCGCGCGGGCCTTGAGGTATTCGCGCACCTCCACGGCATCCCCTGCAAACTCGATACGCTCAGCCTTGGCATCGCGCTGATAGGCATACATCGGGTCGTAATACTCCTTCAGCAACCCTTCGATCCAGCCCCGGTGCAGCTCCACCGCGCCGCTGCGCTGTTGCTCATCCAGGGCTTGTTGCAGGATGGCGGACAAGCGTTGGCAGCGTTCACCACCCAGGCGCTTGTGGATATTGGCCATGCTCGACAGCATGCGTTCGGCAAACAGTCGGCGGCCCTCTTCGTCGCCGTGCACATCGACGAACTCTGCGCTCAGGTTGACCACGTAATCGCGCAGGATACGTTCAACACGCTGCTCGAAACTGTCCTCCAGCCATACCAACGGGTACTGCTGCATGCCTTGGTACAACGCCAGCGGCACGGTGCAGCTGCCGACGATACGGCCTTCATCTTCGAGCACGAACTGCTCGATGCCACGCGCGCGCTTTTTCAGCACATCGATGGCCAGCTTGTTTTCGAAGCCGATTTGCGCGGGTTGCGCGGTGGCACGCTTGCCGAAGCTGGAGCCACGGTGGTTGGCATGGCCTTCAAGGTCCAGCCCATTGCTCAACTGGTGCAGTACCTCTGTCTTGCCGGTGCCGGTGAGGCCGCCAATCAAAACGAAATCGCACTGCGCCACGGCCTGCTCAGTCGTGTCCAGCAGGAAGGTGCGCATCGCTTTGTAGCCGCCCTTGACCCGCGGGTAGTCGATGCCCGCTTCCTCGCGCAGCCACTGTTGAACGATCAACGAACGCAGGCCACCGCGGAAACAGTACAGGTAGCCCTCGGGATGCGCCTTGGCGAAGCTGGCCCAGGCGTGCAGGCGGTCGCGCTTGATCGCGCCGCTGACCAGTTGGTGGCCAAGCGTGATGGCGGCGGCCTGGCCTTGCTGTTTGTAGCAGGTGCCGACCTTCTGCCGCTCCTGGTCGTTCATCAGTGGCAGGTTGACGACGCCCGGGAAGGCACCCTTGGCGAATTCGATGGGCGCGCGCATGTCCATCATCGGCACGTCGTTCAAAAATAGCGGGCGAAAATCCGTGCAGTCGGGACGCATCAGATCACCTCGACCGCGTTGCTCTGTCGCTCACCCAGCGTGCCGATGGGCGACAGTTGCAGGCCCAGTTCGGCCGCCACGGCCAGAAACTGCGCTTCACCCTCAGGGCTGACCGCCACCAGCAGGCCACCGCTGGTCTGCGGATCGCACAGCAGGTGCTTCTGCTCATCGCTCAGGGCGCCGATCTTGTGGCCGTAGCTTTCGTAATTGCGCAAGGTGCCGCCCGGGATGCAGCCCTCGGCCAGGTAGTGATCGACACTTGGCAGGCGCGGTACTGCGGCGTAGTCCAGGTGCGCGGTGAGGCCGCTGCCGTCGGCCAGCTCCACCAGGTGGCCCAACAGGCCGAAGCCGGTGACGTCGGTCATCGCCCTCACACCTTCGAGCTTGCCGAAGCGGCTGCCGGGGGTGTTGAGGGTGCACATCCAGTCGCGCGCCAGGCCTTGGTCCTGCTCGCGCAGCTTGGCCTTTTTCTCGGCGGTGGTGAGGATGCCGATGCCCAGCGGTTTGGTCAGGTACAGGCGGCAACCGGCGGTGGCGGTGTCGTTGCGCTTGAGATGGCGCTTGCTGACCACGCCAGTGACGGCCAGGCCGAAGATCGGCTCCGGGGCGTCGATGGAGTGGCCGCCGGCCAGCGGGATGCCAGCTTCGGCGCAGACCGCACGCCCGCCGCGGATCACTTCGCGGGCGACTTCCGGCGGCAGCACGTTGACCGGCCAGCCGAGGATGGCGATGGCCATCAACGGGTCGCCGCCCATGGCGTAGATGTCGCTGATGGCGTTGGTGGCGGCGATGCGGCCGAAGTCATACGGGTCATCGACGATCGGCATGAAGAAGTCGGTGGTCGAGACCACGCCGCGCTCTTCGTCCAGGGCGTACACGGCAGCGTCGTCGCGCGAAGCATTGCCGACCCAGAGGTTCGGGTCCAGGGCCTGGGCGCCGCTTTCGGCAAGGATTACGTCCAGTACCTTGGGGGAGATCTTGCAGCCACAACCGGCACCATGGCTGTACTGGGTCAGGCGGATTGGCTCGCTCATACGTACCTCAGCAGATCAAATTGTTGCGCGATTGTAGCAAAGCTGGCCATTGCGCCATGGGCACTTATACTTTTCACGGTCGGCACGGCTGCCGACCCTTTAGCTGCCAATGACCCGGAGATTGCCCATGCTCAAACGCCCTCTGGCGCTCGCCGCCGGCCTCGTGCTGTCCTGCTGTGCCGTTGTCGCCCAAGCTGCTGAAACCCTTCGGGTCAGTGCCATCCCCGACGAAGCGCCCACGGAGCTGCAGCGTAAATTCAAGCCGTTGGGGGAGTACCTGGCCAAGCAGCTGGGCATGGAGGTGAAGTTCGTGCCGGTCGCCGACTACCCGGCGGTGGTCGAGTCGCTGGCCTCCGACCGCCTCGACCTGGCGTGGCTGGGGGGGTTCACCTTTGTTCAGGTGCACTTGAAAGACCCGAACGCCACGCCGCTGGTGCAGCGTGAGCAGGACGCGCAATTCACGTCCAAGTTCATCACCGCCAACCCCAATGTGAAGAGCCTGGCCGACCTCAAGGGCAAGTCGTTCGCCTTCGGCTCCATCTCGTCCACCTCGGGCAGCCTGATGCCGCGTTACTTCATGCTCAAAGAGAACAACATCAAGCCTGAGGACTACTTCAGCCGTGTGGCCTACTCCGGCGCCCACGACGCCACCGCAGCCTGGGTGCAGGCCGGCAAGGTCGATGGCGGGGTGCTCAATGCCAGCGTCTGGCAAAAGCTGGTGGACGCCGGCAAGGTCAATACCAGCAAGGTGAAGGTGTTCGCCACTACCCCGACTTACTACGACTACAACTGGACCGTGCGCGGCAACATGGCGCCGGCACTCAAGGCGAAGATCAAACAGGCGTTCCTCGACCTGGACCCGGCCAACCCCGAGCACAAGGCGATCCTCGACCTGCAGGCTGCCAGCCGCTTTATCGAGACCAAGCCTGAGAACTACCAGGGCACCGAACAAGCCGCGCGTGAGGCCGGCCTGCTCAAGTGACGTCCGCTCCGGTGGCAATTCATCTGCACGATGCCAGCCTGCAGCATGGCCAGGTCCGCGCGCTCGACGCGATAAACCTGCGCGTGGAGCAGGGCGAGCGGGTCGCGATCATCGGCCCCTCTGGCGCAGGCAAGTCCAGCCTGCTGCACCTGATGGCCACTGCTATCCAGCCCAGTGCCGGGCGCCTGGCGCTGTTCGGTGAACAGCCTTGGCAGTTGTCTGGCAGGGCGCGTCAGCGCTTGCGGGCACGGGTTGGCCTGGTGCATCAGGCACCGCCCTTGCCGCCGCGCCAGCGGGTTGTGACCGCAGTGCTGGCGGGGCGGTTGGGGCAGTGGGGTATCGTGCGTGGCTTGTTCAACCTGCTGTACCCGACCGATGTGCCAGGCGTGCGCCAGGCATTGGCCGAGCTGGGGCTAGCTGACAAACTGTTCGTCCAGTGCGGGCAACTGTCTGGCGGCCAACTGCAACGTGTGGGCATTGCACGGGTGCTGTATCAACGCCCGGACTTGCTGCTGACCGATGAGCCCGTTTCGGCGATGGACCCGGTGCTGGCCGACCACAGCCTGGCATTGCTCAACCGCCACGCCCAGGCCAACGGTGTAACGCTGGTGGCCAGCCTGCATGCGGTCGAGCTGGCGCTGGCGCACTTTCCACGGGTGATTGGCATTCGTGAAGGGCAGGTGGTGTTCGACAGCCCGGCCGAGGCGGTCAGCCCGCAAATGCTCGATGCACTCTATGCCAACGAACACTTGGCTTCGCCACCCTTGCAGGGCCCTGCAGCAGTGCTGACGGTACAGATCCCGCGATGCTGAAGGCCCATGCCCGCGACCCGGCTGCCCTGCCACGGTTGCTGCTGACCCTGCTTGCTGTGGCGGTTTTATGGCCGGGCCTGCAGTTGAGCGAGCTGAACCCTGGCGTGCTGTGGCAGGCCGATAACCGTCAGCAGATCGCCAGCTTCACCCAGGCATTCTGGCCGCCGGCGCACGATGCCGCCTTCTTGCAGTTGCTGTACGAGGCCACCTTGCAGACCCTCGCCGTGGCGACGGCCGGCATGACCCTGGCGCTGGTGCTGGCGGTACCTGCCAGCCTGCTGGCCAGCCGTGCCTTGTCGTTGCGCGCGGCCTCCCGTGGCGGGCGGGCTGGGTGGTGGTCGCGGGTGCTGCGGCTGCCGGTACGCGGGCTGCTGATCTTTCTGCGCAGCGTGCCAGAAATCGTCTGGGCCTTGCTGTTCGTGCGTGCCGTGGGGCTTGGGCCAACGGCGGGGGTGCTGGCCATCGCCATTACCTACAGCGGCATGCTTGGCAAGGTCTACGCCGAAATCTTCGAGTCGGTCGACCAACGCCCGGCCCATGCCCTATTGCAGGCCGGCAGTGGTCGGCTGATGGCCTTTTTCTACGGCATCCTGCCCAATGCGGTGTCGGAAGTGGTGTCGTACACGGTGTACCGCTGGGAATGCGCGGTGCGTGCCTCGGTGGTGATGGGGTTTGTTGGCGCTGGCGGGTTGGGGCAGCAGATCGATCTGTCTATGCGCATGTTTGCCGGCGCGGAGGTGGCAAGCATGCTGCTGACGTTTCTGTTGCTGGTATCGCTGGCTGACCTGCTCAGCCGCTTTCTGCGAGGAAGGCTGGCATGAACCGGGCGATCAATCTGCTGGTGCTCGGCGTGATCATCGCGGCGGTGGTGGCCTCGTTCGCCTACCTGGAGCTGGACCTGCACGCGCTGGTCGGTGATGGCGGGCTAGGGCAGATGGGCGAGTACGCGGGGCGCTTCCTGCACCCGGATGTGACCGTCGAGCATTTGCGCGCGGTCTGGCATGGCGCCTTGGAGACCTTGGCGATGTCGGGCCTGGGGACTTTGCTGGCGGTGGTGCTGGGGATGCTGCTGGCGTTGCCGGCGGCGGGCCGCTTCGGCTGGCCGCTACAGGCAGCGGCGCGTGTGCTGCTCAATGCCTTGCGGGCCATCCCGGAATTAGTCTGGGCGGCGCTTACCGTGCTGGCCGCAGGGCTTGGCCCGAATGCCGGGACCCTGGCCTTGGCGTTACACACCGCTGGCGTGCTCGGCCGCTTGTTTGCCGAGGCGCTGGAAAACGCCCCGGCAGAGCCTGCAGCAGCCATTCGCTTGCAGGGTGGCAGCCAGGTGGCGGCATTCTGCTTTGGTACCTTGCCTAACCTGTGGCCGCAGTTGCTGGCTTACAGCCTGTACCGCTGGGAGAACAACATCCGCATGGCCAGCGTGTTGGGGTTTGTTGGGGCAGGTGGGTTGGGGCAGATGCTCTACACCACCTTGAGCCTGTTCCAGGAGGCGCAAGCCAGCACGGTGATCATCGCCATGCTGGTGCTGGTGTTGCTGGTGGATGCCTTGAGCGATGTGCTGCGCCAGCGCTACGTGCGCGCCTGATCGGGCTGCAGGGCAGCCCGCGCAACTATCAGGTGGTCAGTTCGCCATGCTGCGCTTCCCGTTGCATCGACTCCAGGTTGCGCTCGATCGTCTCGCAGATGGTGTCCATCTGGATCTGGTGCTCGCTGAAGCGGAAGGGGCTTTGCAGGTCGGTGCCGATCCGCTCGATGGCCAGTAACATGAACCCCACCACCGTCGACGCCAGCGGTGTGAACCACTCCAGCGACTCGACCAGCCCCACCGGCACGATCAGGCAGAACAGCGTGATGAACAGCCGCGGAAAATACACATAAGGGTAGGGCAGCGGCGTATTGGCGATCCGCTCCATGCCGCCCTGGGCATTGGACAGGTCCACCAAGGTCGACTCCAGCCGCGCCAGGCGAATGCTGTCCAGGCGCCCGGCTTGGTATTCCCGCGCTAGCAGGGCTGCCGAGCCACTGAGGATGTCGTTGGCGAAGTTGTTCGAGCGGTTGCGCCGCTCGAACTCCGCCTGCGGGATGAACGCTATCAGTTCATCCGGGCAGCGGTCGCCCTTGAGGTGCGCAGCCAGGCAGTTCACATAGGCGATATGCCGGCGCAGCAAGGTGGCCTTGATCGGGTTCAGCCCGTCATCCGGGTCATCGATCAGCGTCAGCGTCTGCCGGGCAAAACTGCGCGAACTGTTGACCAGCGCACCCCACAACGTGCGCGCCTCCCACCAGCGGTTGTAGGCGCTGCTGTTGCGAAAGCTCACCAGCACCACCAGCGCCGAACCCAGCAAGGTCAAAGGAATCAACGGCAGGGTGAACTTGCTGTTGAAGAACAGCATGAAATCGATGGTGACCAGCACATCCCAGATCAGCAGCCAAAACAGCGACCAGCCGATGTAACCGATGGTCTTCACCACCAAGCGGTACTTGCGGGCGATGATCTCTTTCACACGGGGTACCTCGAAACGCGGGGGATGCAGGATCGGACGTCGAGGGATGGGTATGGTTCGGCAGCTGATGTTGCAAGACATTTTTTTGGACGTGTTTGAAAGAAAAAACTGACTGAGGTATCAGACGCTCCTGAATTCTCTTCGCAAAGGTGAAACGGCAAAGTAGACGGCTTCCATATCTCGCATGAATGTATCCAAAAGGATACAGAAAGTGGAAACCTTGGCGACTACAAAAGCGTTGGGGGCGGTGTAAGTGAGCTTCGCATCGACGTTTCTGCAGGTTATCGAGTCTATTTCACGCGTAAGGGAGCCAAAGTGATTTTTCTGCTGGTGGGCGGAGACAAATCTTCCCAGACCGCCGATATCCTCAAAGCGAGAAAGCTGGTGGAGGAGATGAAATGAGCGAAAAATTGATCCCTTTTGATATCGCCGACTTGCTTGACAGTGATGCAGCAATCAGCGAATACCTCAGCCAGGTGCTATCCGATGGCGATACAGATGAGATTATCCGGGCCATCGGTCATATCGCTCGGGCACGAGGAATGACACAAATCGCTGCACAGAGTGGGTTAGGTCGAGAAAGTCTCTATAAAGCACTTAGCCCAGGCGCTAAGCCCCGCTTTGATACAGTGCTTAAAGTCATACGTGCCCTAGGCGTGGAGCTTTTTGTTCAGCCCCATACGTCGTCGCATTAGATTTCGCAGGCTAGGCCAGTACCTGCCTCATCTGCACCAACGCCACTCGCTTCCCATCCGGCGCCTGGCGTTCTTCGATGCCGAACGGCACAAAACCGAGCTGTGGATAAAGCAGCAACCCCGCCGTGTTGTGATTGAAGCACGACACCCAAATCTCTCGCGCCGCAAACTGTTCGCGGGCCAGCTCGATCATGGCGGTTACCAGGTAGCTCGCCACCCCATGGCCGCGGGCAGCTGGCGCCACCACCACGTTGCCCAGGGCGCACACGCCGCCGTGCTCGGCTTTGTAGAAGTTGGCAAAGCCCAGCACCATGCCACCGCCTTCCACCACCGTAGAGCCGTTGCGCTGGGCGATGGCGTCGGTCAATTGCGCGGGTGTTAGGGGGTAGGTGGCTTTGGGGAACATGTAGAACAGTTCGTCCGGGCCCTGGGGGAAGCAGCAGATGGCGGGGATGTCGCTGGGTTGAACAGGGCGGTGGCTGAGGTGCATGGCAGGTCCTTTTGCAGTGCGTTGGCTGGCCGTTTGCGGCCAAGCCCCGCTCACAGGCTAGCACTGCCTCAGTGGGAGATCACCGCCGACTGCTCACGGCTTGGCCGCCACCGCCACAATCCCCTTGATCGCCGCAGGCGCATGAGGCTTGGCCTTGCGTGCCAGCAAGTACTGGAAGCGCCGCCATTCCTTGTCGATCTCGCTGTACGACATGAACACGCTGACACGCTCTTTATCAGCGAGGTCCGGGCGAGTGCGCGCATCGATCTCGTTCTTGGGGATGAACGCAATATTGATACCCACCACCTGGCCATCATCGGCGAACACTGGGCCGCCAGACATGCCCTTGACCATCGGGCCGTCGTGCAGCGAGTAGAAGACACTGCCCGGCGTACCTTCAAGGCGCACCAGCGACTGCAACGCATGGCCCTTGCCCTGTACAGGAATCATCAGGCTGTTGAAGCCGACCGCCGTCACCGACTCACCCGGTACGTATTGCCGCCAATGCGGCACCTCGCTGGCCTTGTGCTTGAAGAACACCACATCGCCGAGGCCCTCATGGACCACGTTACGCAGGAAGGGGGTGTGTTTGGCGGTCACTGCGTAGTCTTCGTTCCACTGGATGGCGCTGGCCATCAGCAACAGCGGCAGCGGCGCACCTGAGGTGACCACGAAAGCCTGGCTGTAGACGGGATCGGAGACGTAGGACGTTGGCACTCCATTGCACCCACTCAGCAGCATCATTGCTGCCAGACAGGGCACGGTTGTTTTCATGTGTCACACAGTCGTGGAGAAATGGGGGCGCAAATATGGCTAAGAGCCATCATGCTGGCAATACTTTGTGCATATATCCGACGAGTGACATCTTAAGTAGGGGGGGATGGTAATGGCCAATAGATTCCCGGCATGGCTGCAGGGCTGACAGTCAGGCGTGCGGCGTCAATTTGGTGGGTGGGTTGGAGGCCGTGGTTTTGGTGCTTTTTTCAGTTGAGGTGAGCTGCGATGAGCTCAATTGAGCTGTATTTGAGCTGCATTGAGCTATATTGAGCTCTATTGAGCTGTATTCGGAGTTCCCATGACTTTGCCAAACAAAATTCTGAGTGCGCTGGAAGGCGAGCAAGCCCTGAGTTCCCGTGAGATTGCCGAGCATCTGGGGCTCAGTTGGTCAACCGTCAAACGCCATCTTGATGTATTGATGGAGGCGGGGAAGATTCAGCGAGAGAGAGAAGGGCGTACCGCCCGCTATCGGCTCGTACGCGCATCTGTGACCCGTCTCCAAAGCATTCCCGCACAAGTTATCGCTTCAGATCTGCCGTGGTCTTCCGAAAGTATTAACCTACGCAAATCCTTGCTGCTTCCACTGGCTATGGGTGACGTCGTCACGTATCAGCGAGATTTGGTCGATAGCTATCAGCCTAATCAAACCACGTGGCTATCTCCTGATCTAGCGGAAACTCTGGAGGTTGAAGGCAGAATGAAGGGGCAGCAGCCTGCCGGCACCTATGCCCGGAAAGTGCTGGAGCCCCTGCTGATCGATCTCTCCTGGTCTTCATCGCGTCTTGAAGGCAACCGCTACTCGCTGCTCGACACTGAGCGGTTGTTCAAAAGCGGTATAACCGATGGCGATCTGGATGCGGTGATGCTGCTCAATCATAAGGCAGCCATCGAGTTCATGATCGATGCGGTACCGGAGTATGGCCTCAACTCAGCGGTGATTCGCAACTTGCATGCCTTACTGATGCAGGATCTGCTAGCAGATAGCACTGCGTTGGGCAGTATTCGCCAGACCGTGGTGAACATCAGCGGCACCACCTATTTCCCCACCCAGGTTCCCACGTTGCTGGAGGAGATGTTCGAGCAGATTCTCGACAAGGCCAGGCAAATCAAGAGCCCTATTGAGGCGACGTTTTTCTTGTGGGTGAACCTGGCTTATCTGCAACCGTTCGAGGATGGCAACAAACGCACCAGTCGACTGGCGGCGAATATCCCGTTGATGCTCTACAACTGCTCGCCATTATCGTTCCTGGATGTGACACCCCACGACTATGCACTCGCCATGATGGGGGTTTATGAACAGCGCGACATGGCTATGGCGGTTGATCTGTTCGTCTGGGTTTATCGTAGGTCCATCAAAAAGTATGGCGTCATGCTTGAAGCCATGGGTGTACCCGACCCCGTGCGTCTGCACTTTCGAGAGGTGCTGAACGAGGCAATCAATGCGGTGGTGCGCGACAGGCAGGCAGTAGGCGCAGTGGTCGCCGGGCTGTTGTTGTCGGAACACGAGAAGTTGCAGTTCGAACCGCTGTTGCAGGCAGAGCTGGATAGTCTGGCGTTGCATAACTGCGCCCGGTACCGGCTGGGCATGAGGCAGGTGCAAGCTTGGATCGAGGCGGGGCGGCCACGTTGAGTGGGTACTCCCCCAAAAACCTTGTCTTTTTTGTCCTTCGGCCGCAGTTAGCTGACTCCACAGAAAATTACACAAACAGTAACTTTCTGTGGAGTGTGTTTCCTCTGACTTCAAGTCCGAGGCATAGCGCCATCCGCGGCAATCAATCCTTGCTGGCGTTGAGCTTGCGCAGTTCTTCATAGGTAGCCGACTGCACGAACCAGAAGCCGGATACGATGCACCAGCTCAGGCTGCCAACGACGAAAATGCCCAGGCCAGCGAGGAAGCCGCTGGTGAACATGGCGACCAGCGCAAAAAGCCAGATCACGGCGAGGGAGATGTAGAGGACCAGGTTGTTGACGCTGATGACGAAATCTTTCACTTGCAAATTCCTTGTTGAAATCTGGAGAACGGCGCCCATCCAAGGGCTAGCGAATGATATCACAATGCCTTCATTGGACTGCCCGCGGAGGCCGTTCCGGGTGCTGTGGTGTTATGGGGGGGAACTGGGCGGGGGGCTAAGATGTGTTTGCCGCGGCTTTAGTCGTGGATTTGAGATCGCGCGCCACCCGCGCGGCGCTTCGCAGCACAAGGCTGCTCCTACATTTGTTTCGGGCCAGTCAAGTCTGTGCGGCCGGCGCGCGATTGCCTTGTTCGTGCAACTCGATATTGAGGGGGTCGCCAAGAGGGTCGCGCGACCATGCCCCAGGAATAATTGGCCCGAAACAGATGTAGGAGCAGCCTTGTGCTGCGAAGCGCCGCGCGGGCGGCGCTCGATCTTGAGAGCGCTGCAGATCGGAAGGCATGCGCCCGCTAGCCATAATTCAATGCCATGGCTCGAACCTGACGACGACCCCAAACAAAATCAAATACCGCGCTGCCAGCCAAAATCCAGGCGAAAAAAAACCGACCATAAGGTCGGTTTTTTCCGGATTTTGGTGCCCCGAGGGAGACTCGAACTCCCACTCCTTTCGAAAACGGATTTTGAATCCGCCGCGTCTACCAATTCCGCCATCAGGGCAGTGGCGCGCAGTATAGAGAGGTGCTTCTGGTCGGTCAATCGGGTTTCATGGTCAATTTTCACACATTGGGCTAAACTTCCCGGCCCTGCCGAACCGAACATCATCATGCGCGTCGCCGATTTTTCCTTCGAACTCCCCGATTCCCTGATCGCCCGCCACCCTTTGGCCGAGCGCCATGGCAGCCGTCTGCTGGTCCTCGATGGGCCGAGCGGCGCCTTGGTACATCAGCAATTCACCGACCTGCTCGACTATCTGCGCCCCGGCGACCTGATGGTGTTCAACAACACCCGGGTGATCCCGGCGCGGTTGTTCGGGCAGAAAGCCTCCGGCGGCAAGCTGGAAGTGCTGGTCGAGCGTGTGCTCGACAGCCATCGGGTGCTGGCGCACGTACGCTCCAGCAAGGCACCCAAGGTCGGTGCGCAGATTCTCATCGATGGCGGTGGCGAGGCCGAAATGGCCGCGCGCCACGACACGCTATTCGAGCTGCGCTTCACCGAAGAGGTGCTGCCACTGCTTGAACGCGTCGGGCACATGCCGCTGCCACCCTACATCGACCGCCCCGACGAAGGCGCCGACCGTGAGCGTTACCAGACCGTCTACGCCGAGCGTGCCGGTGCTGTAGCCGCACCCACGGCCGGCCTGCACTTCGACGAAGCGCTGCTGGAAAAGATCGCTGCCAAGGGCGTGGAGCGGGCCTTCGTGACCCTGCACGTCGGTGCGGGCACTTTCCAGCCGGTGCGGGTCGACAAGATCGAAGACCACCACATGCATAAAGAGTGGCTCGAAGTGAGCCAGGATGTGGTGGATGCTGTGCAAGCCTGCCGTGCCCGTGGCGGGCGCGTGGTTGCCGTGGGCACCACCAGCGTGCGTTCGCTGGAAAGCGCTGCGCGCGATGGCGTGCTCAAGGCCTTCAGCGGCGATACCGATATTTTCATCTACCCAGGCCGCCCGTTCCATGTGGTCGACGCCTTGGTCACCAATTTCCACCTGCCGGAGTCCACGCTGCTGATGCTGGTCTCGGCCTTCGCCGGCTACCCCGAAACCATGGCCGCCTATGCGGCGGCGGTTCAAGAAGGGTACCGCTTCTTCAGTTACGGTGATGCCATGTTCATCACCCGCAATCCGGCGCCACGCGGGCCCGAGGATCAAGCATGAGTCGCACCTGTCGAATGTCCTTCGAACTGCTGGCCACCGACGGCAAGGCCCGTCGTGGTCGCATCACCTTCCCCCGTGGCACCGTGGAAACCCCGGCGTTCATGCCGGTCGGCACCTATGGCACGGTCAAAGGCATGCTGCCGCGCGACATCGAGGCCATCGGCGCCGAGATGATCCTTGGCAACACCTTCCACCTGTGGCTGCGCCCGGGTACCGAGGTGATCAAGAAGCACAACGGCCTGCACGACTTCATGCAATGGAAAGGCCCGATCCTCACTGACTCTGGTGGCTTCCAGGTATTCAGCCTGGGCGCGATGCGCAAGATCAAAGAGGAAGGCGTGACCTTCGCCTCGCCCGTCGACGGCTCCAAGGTGTTCATGGGCCCTGAAGAGTCCATGCAGGTTCAGCGTGACCTGGGCTCGGACGTGGTGATGATCTTCGACGAGTGCACGCCATACCCGGCCGAGCACGATGTGGCGCGCACCTCCATGGAGTTGTCGCTGCGTTGGGCCCAACGTTCGAAAAACGCCCACGCCGATAACACCGCGGCGCTGTTCGGCATCGTCCAGGGCGGCATGTACCAGGACCTGCGCATGCGCTCGTTGGAAGGCCTGGAAAACATCGGTTTCGACGGCCTGGCCATCGGCGGCCTGTCGGTGGGTGAGCCCAAGCACGAAATGATCAAGGTGCTGGATTACCTGCCAGATCAGATGCCCGCTGACAAACCTCGTTACCTTATGGGGGTAGGCAAACCGGAAGATCTCGTTGAGGGTGTGCGCCGCGGCGTCGACATGTTCGACTGCGTGATGCCGACGCGTAACGCGCGCAACGGCCATCTGTTCGTCGATACAGGGGTGATCAAGATCCGCAACGCGTTCCATCGCCACGATGAATCGCCGCTGGATCCGACCTGTGATTGCTACACCTGCACCAACTTCTCCCGCGCGTATCTCCACCACTTGGACAAATGCGGCGAAATGTTGAGCAGCATGCTGAATACCATCCACAACTTGCGCCATTACCAGCGCTTGATGGCCGGTTTACGCGAGGCTATTCAACAGGGTAAATTGGCCGCCTTTGTCGACGCCTTCTACGCCAAACGCGGGCTGCCTGTGCCGCCTTTGGGCTGACTGTCAGCACTAAAATATTAAAACTCAGTAATGGAGTGCCTCATGAGCTTTCTGATTCCCGCCGCTTACGCGGACGCAGCTGCACCAGCCGCCGGCCCAGCCGGTACCGGTTTTGAATGGATCTTCCTGGTCGGCTTCCTGGTCATCTTCTACCTGATGATCTGGCGTCCACAGGCCAAGCGCGCCAAAGAGCAGAAGAACCTGCTGGGCAACTTGCAGAAAGGTGACGAAGTTGTCACCAACGGCGGCATCGCCGGCAAAATCGTCAAAGTTACCGATGACTTCGTGGTGCTGGAAGTGTCCGACACCGTCGAGCTGAAGTTCCAGAAGGGCGCCATCGCCGCGACCCTGCCAAAAGGTACGCTCAAGGCTATCTGAGTTACCGGTTTTATTTTTCCAGTCGGGGCGCGCAACGCGCCCCGCGTCTTGAACGGGCGGCGTGATGCTGAACAAATACCCTCTGTGGAAATACGCACTGATCTTGCTGGTACTGGCGATCGGTTTTATTTATTCCGCTCCCAACCTCTACCCGGATGACCCGGCGGTGCAAGTCAGTGGTGCCAGTTCGGCGCTGCAGGTAAGCCAGGCCGACCTCGATCGCGTCACCAAGGCGCTGACCGATGCCGGTATTACCGTCAAGGGCGGCAGCCTGGGTGAGAAGGGCAGTGCGCTGATTCGCCTGACCAACCAGGAAGACCAGCTTCCAGCCAAGGATGTAGTGCGCAAGGCACTGGGCGATGATTACGTCGTGGCCCTGAACCTGGCACAGACCACTCCGCAATGGCTGCGCAACCTGGGTGCAAGCCCGATGAAACTGGGCCTGGACCTGTCCGGTGGTGTGCACTTCCTGTTGGAAGTGGACATGGACAAGGCCATGAGCGCCCGCATGAAGGTCTATGAAGGCGAGGTCAAAACCCTCCTGCGCAAAGAGCGCATCCGCTACCGCAGCCTGCCTCAGCAGGATGGCGGCATCATGCTGGGCTTCTCTGACGATGCAACCCGCGAGCAGGCACGTGCCCTGATCCGCAAGAATTTCAGTGATTTCGACCTGACCGCCACCGAGCGTAATGACCTCGCTGTGCTGCGTCTGGCGCTGACTCAGGCGAAAGTCGCCGAGATCCGCGAATACTCGATCAAGCAGAACCTGACCACCGTCCGCAACCGTGTCAACGAACTGGGCGTGGCCGAGCCGCTGGTTCAGCGCCAAGGCGCCAACCGTATCGTGGTCGAGCTGCCAGGCGTGCAGGACACTGCCGAAGCCAAGCGTATCCTCGGCAAGACGGCCAACCTGGAGTTCCGCTTCGGTGCCGAGCCGGGTGCGTCCAAGGCGACCACCGAGGTCTTCGAGTTCCGTGAGGGCGGCCGTTCCGCCCCGGTCGAGCGTGGCCTGATCATCACCGGTGACCAGGTCACCGACGCCCAGGCCAGCTTCGACGAGCATGGCCGCCCGCAAGTGAACATCCGCCTGGATGGCCACGGCGGCGAGCTGATGAGCCGCGCCACGCGCAGCAACGTCGGCCGCAGCATGGCGGTGATCTTCATCGAGCAGAAGCCCGTCACTCGCTACGTCAAGCAGACGGTCGACGGCGTCGAGAAGGAAGTGCCGGTACAGAGCTTCCAGGAAGAGAAAAAGATCATCAGCCTGGCGACCATCCAGTCGCCACTGGGCAGCCAGTTCCGTATCACCGGCCTGAACGGCCAGGGCGAATCGTCCGAGCTGGCGCTGCTGCTGCGTGCCGGTGGTCTGGCCGCGCCGATGTACTTCGCTGAAGAACGTACCATTGGCCCAAGCCTGGGTGCGGACAACATCACCAAGGGTATCGATGCGTCGTTGTGGGGCATGCTGTTCGTCTCGCTGTTCATCATCGCCATCTACCGCGGCTTCGGCGTGATCGCCACCGTCGCCCTGGCGGGCAACATGGTGCTGCTGCTGGCGCTGATGTCGCTGCTGGGTGCAACCCTGACCCTGCCGGGTATTGCCGGTATCGTGTTGACCATGGGTATGGCGGTAGACGCCAACGTGCTGATCTTCTCGCGTATCCGCGAGGAGCTCAAAGCTGGCATGTCGGTGCAGCGCGCCATTCACGAAGGTTTCAACCGCGCCTATACCGCGATCATCGACGCCAACCTGACCAGCCTGCTGGTCGGCGGCATCCTGTTCGCCATGGGTACCGGCCCGGTCAAGGGCTTTGCGGTCACCATGTCCCTCGGGATTTTCACCTCGATGTTCACCGCCGTCATGGTGACCCGCGCTATGGTCAACCTGACCTGTGGCGGGCGTGACATCAAGAAGCTGTGGGTTTGAGGGAGCTGCGATGAAAACCATCAACTTCATGGGCGTGCGCAATGTCGCGTTCGCCATCACTGTGCTCCTCACCGTCCTGGCGTTGTTCAGCTGGTGGCAGAAGGGCCTGAACTTCGGCTTGGACTTCACCGGCGGTACGCTGATCGAGCTGACCTACGAGCGCCCGGCCGACCTCAAGGCGGTACGTGCCGAGCTGGTCGAGTCCGGTTTCCACGAGGCTGTGGTGCAGAGCTTCGGCGCTACCACCGACCTGCTGGTGCGTATGCCGGGCGATGACCCGCAGCTGGGCAGCAAGGTTGCCGAGGCGCTGCAGAAGGCCGGCGGCGACAACCCGGCTACGCTCAAGCGCGTCGAGTTCGTTGGCCCGCAGGTGGGTGAAGAGCTGCGTGACCAGGGTGGCATGGGCATGCTCCTGGCCCTGGGCGGCATCCTTATCTACCTGGCCTTCCGCTTCCAGTGGAAGTTCGCCGTGGGCGCGATCATCTCGCTGATCCACGACGTGGTGGTGACGCTGGGTATTCTGTCGTTCTTCCAGATCACCTTCGACCTGACGGTATTGGCGGCGGTGCTGGCGATCATCGGTTACTCGCTCAACGACACCATCGTCGTATTCGACCGGGTGCGTGAGAACTTCCGCGTGATGCGCAAGGCGTCGCTGATCGAGAACATCAACGTCTCGACCACCCAGACCCTGCTGCGTACCATCGCCACCTCGGTGTCGACCTTGCTGGCCATCGCTGCGCTGCTGTTCTTCGGTGGTGACAACCTGTTCGGCTTCTCGCTGGCACTGTTCATCGGCGTCATGGCCGGTACCTACTCGTCGATCTACATCGCCAACGTGGTACTGATCTGGCTGAACCTGAACAGCGAAGACCTGATTCCGCCAGCCAAGGCTGAGGGTGTGGACGAGCGTCCGTAAGGGCTTTCCTACGCCGTTTGGCGAATCAAGAGGCGCGAGTATTGAACTCGCGCCTTTTTTTTTGCTCCAAGGCAGGGAGAAGGCGGGCCAAGTCCCGCGGGTATGATCAGGAGGTTCACGTGAATAAATCAATGCTGGTGGGTGCGGTGCTGGGTGCTGTCGGTGTAACTGCCGGAGGTGCTGTGGCGACCTACAGCTTGGTGAACAAAGGGCCTGAGTACGCCCAGGTCACCGACGTGCAGCCAATCAAGCAGCAAGTGAAGACGCCGCGTGAAGTCTGCAAGGACGTCACCGTGACGCGTCAGGCGCCGGTCAAGGACCAGCACCAGATCGCAGGTACGGTGGTGGGTGCGCTGGCCGGCGGCCTGCTGGGTAACCAGATCGGCGGCGGTACCGGCAAGAAGATCGCCACCGTGGCCGGTGCGGTCGGTGGTGGTTATGCCGGTAACAAGGTGCAGGAAGGCATGCAAGAGCGTGATACCTACACCACGACGCAAACCCGCTGCAACACAGTCCACGACATCAGCGACAAGGTCGTTGGGTATAACGTGAAGTACACCATTGGTGATCAGGTGGGGCAGGTGAAGATGGACCACGAGCCTGGCTCGACCATTCCCGTGGACAAGAATGGCAAGCTGATCCTCAGCGAGAATCAGGCCGGGCAGTGATCGCCATCTGCTGAAATCCGTTGTATCTGAAATCCCTTGTAGGAGCAGCCTTGTGCTGCGAAGAGGCCGGTGAAAACACCCTAGATCTACTGTGTTTTCACCGGCCTCTTCGCAGCACAAGGCTGCTCCTACAGTTGGCGCAGCTCAAGGCTGCTTCTACATCACTGGGTGAGCGGCTAGCAGCTTGCGAAGCCTGACGCGGTCCGGCTTGCCGGTGGGGGTCAAGGGTATTCGCTCGAGTACTGTGACGTTGGCATTGATCCCCAGTCGGTCCAGCCCCCCGCTCAGCTCATTCAACCGCTCCTGGGCGTCAGCGATGTTGGCTTGCACCACCACCTGGGCGCGTCGACGATCCTGCTCGTCGACCAGTATCACCACCCGTTCGAATTTCATGGCCTGTGCAATCTGCGCTTCGAGGGCCGGTGCGAACTGGGTGCCTTGTTTCGTCAGCAGGGCATCGGTCGCACGCCCCATGGGCATCAGGCTGCCGTCGGCCAGGCGCCGGGCGATATCGCCGGTGGCGTAGGCTTGGTCCTCGCAGGGAATGGGGGGAGGTGGGAAGTACCCCGAGCCGCGGTGTGCGGAGCGCGCGATGATTTCGCCGACCTCCGGTTGCGCAGGGTCCAACGCTTTCAATGTGACCTCGACATCACCCACCGGGCGCATGCCGCAACCCACTTGCAACCCAGGCGCGAAGTTGGCCAGGATCATGCCAAATTCCGTCGAACCATAGATCCGCTTCAGGTGCACACCTAAGTGGCGTTCGCACTCCAGCACCACATGGTCATCCAGGTAGGCCCCACCACAGAACGGTTTGCTCAGTGCTGGCAGGCGAATGCCGCGGCTTTGCGCGGCCTGGGCCAGCGCCAGGTACTGTGACGGCAACGCGCTCATCACGCTGATGCGTTGTTCGTGCAGGGTTTGCAGGGTGTTCTCGACCTGGGTGGCATCGCCCAGGTACAGCGTGGCGCCGGTCAGCAAGGCCGGGAACACATGCAGGTCCACCGCATGCCCGCCATCGAGGGTGTGGATGCTCAGGTAACGGGCACTGGCATCAAGGCCGGCGCTATCGACCCAGTGCATGATTTCCCGGTACAGCCTGTCCTGGCGCCACAGTGCAAGTTTGGGAGCCCCGGTGCTGCCGGATGTTTCCTGCATACGCATCAAGCCGGCGCAGTCACGCCAGGCGGGTGTCTTGAGGTTGACGGGTGTCGGCGAGTGCAGGGTAAAGCCAGGGATGCCCAAGCCCGCCGGCACGATGCCGGCTTCGGTCACCAGCAGGGCGGCACCGACCTGGCCCAGGCGCATGGCGCGCTGGTGGATGCTGCTGGCCACGCTTACAGGGCAATGAATCAGCCCCAGGCTGGCCATGGCGAACAACAGAGCGACATAACCGCTACTGTTGCCCAGTTGGGTGGCAACCACGTCGCCTTCGCGCAGGCCTGCGGCGTGCAGCCTGGCGCGCAATTGATCGATATCATGCAGCAGTTCGCCGTAGCTGCGGGTCTTGCCATGGCTGTCGACGATCGCCGGGTGGTCGCGATGGCGTGCAACCATGCTGAAGAACTGTTGCTGGAACATGCAGGGGTCTCCTTGAGGGGCAGCCGAACTACAGCTTCAGGTGTCTTCCCTTGCCGTCCATGTGCAAAGCGGTGCAGCCTGCCGGATGCAGGCTGGTGCCACGCTAGTTAATAGGCTGCGCGCGGCGCCTGGTACCTCCCAGAACAGGGAGGTTGTGGTGCGCCTGGCAGTTTTATTACTGTCTTCGACCGCCTGCGTCGGGTGGGTAACTCGTCGGCAGGCACAATTCGCACGTTGATTTCAAAGTGCCACGTAACTATCTTATCGACCCACCTGAATGAGGGAGTCGATATTCCCTCGCGTGTCGTCTCGCCATGAGACCACCGTCAAACGGTGCCTACGAGGAAGGGAATGGCCCTACTGGTAATGGATGAGCTGCTGAAACTCGGCGAAATGGAGCGCTTTGAGGACTGGCTGGCTCACCTGAAAATCCTGACCCGCAAGCTGGGTTACTCGAACTTTTTGATCGGCCTCAAACCTGCCCCCACGGACGCTTGTCAGCAGGTGCTGATCTACAGTGATTACCCCGATGCCTGGCGTACGCGTTACGACGCCGAGTCTTACGCGGCAGTCGACCCGGTCGTTCAGCATTGCCTGAACGCCAACCGGCCACTGCTGTGGAACCGCGACAACTATCGGGGGCCCTCAGAGTCGGAGTTCTTCGAAGAAGCCGCAGCGCACGGGTTGCAGCAAGGGCTGGCGCTGCCCCTGCATGGCCCGCGGGGCGAGGCGGGCATGCTGTGCCTCAAGCCGGATGAGAGCGGCGAGCAGGCGACTGCTGCAATGATCCAGTCCTTGCCCATGGCAACCCTGCTGCGCGATTACGCGATGGAAGGGATGCTCAGGGCACGCATTGAATGCTCCGAACCTGTGCACCTGACCACCCGGGAGAAAGAGGTGCTGCAGTGGAGCGCGGCGGGCAAGACTACCTGGGAAATCTCGATGATCTTGTCGTGCACGACCTCGGCCATCGACTTCCACTTCAAGAACATCCGCCGCAAGTTCCAGGTCAGCTCACGCCAGATGGCGGTGCTCAAGGCCATCCAGCAGAAGTCGATCACGCCCTGAGTATCACTGTGGGCGTTGGGCCAGGTCGCTCTCCTCGAGCCGGCCGCTAAGGTACAGGCGCAGCAGAATGTACACCGGCGCAGGCACTTGGCTGGTGCATTCGATGCGGCTGGCACAGGCCTGGCTGATGCCAAAGCGCGACCAGAACTCGGTCTGGCTCTGCTTGAGGCCCAGGCGCAGGCTGATGGCTTGATGGGCGACCTCGCGTACGGCGGAGGTATTGAGTAGCTTCATCCGGAATCCATCCTGCAAAAGCCGAAAAATTAACAAGCCCGAGTAACTTCGGCCACCTCCCAAATTAGGTAGGATTTTATTTATTCAGCGTGAATATACCGTGGGCGGCAACTCCAACCCCTGCCGGTATTTGCCCCTATGCTTATCTCCATTGATCGCCGCACTAACATCGACCCACAAGCGCTGAATGCGATGCACAAACTTCGGGCGCGTATTTTCAAGGTTAAAAAGATGTGGGACATCCCACTGATCAACGACATGGAAATCGACGGGTATGATGCGCTCGACCCCTATTACATGATCATCAACCGCGAGGACGAGGCGGGTTATGTGTGTGGCTGCTGGCGCATACTGCCGACGACCGGCCCTAACATGCTGGCGCACACCTTCCCAGAGCTGCTGCATGGGCACCCAGCGCCGTGCTCCGACGCGATCTGGGAGCTGAGCCGCTTCGCCATCGAGCTGCCAGACGGCAACCGGTTCGGCTTCTCCCAAGGCACCACGCAAGCGATTCACGCCATCGTCAACTACGCCATCAGTTGTGAGGTGAAACAGTTCGTCACCGTGACCACGGTGGGTGTGGAGAAGATGTTGATTCGCCTGGGCCTGGATATCAGTCGTTTCGGGCCGGCATTGCAAATTGGCGTTGAACGCGCGGTGGCACTGCGCATTGAATTGAATGATAAAACCACGGCGGCCTTGGAGGCGGCAATCAATAGCAACTGCCATTGAATAGACGCCGGGTGTATTCACGCTGACTTGCCATCAAGTTGTATGTCCCTCGCCATGCACAGCACACTTATAGCGCCCATAAAAAAAGCACCCCGAGGGGTGCTTTTCTAATACAGCCAGCGCTTAGCGCTTCATGCTCTCTGGCAGGTGCGGCTGAATAGCCGTCAATACCGCTTTAAAGCACTTGATGTTACCGGCGACGATGTGGCCTTTGTCGAGGAAGTCGTGGCCACCGTTGAAGTCGCTTACCAGACCGCCTGCTTCTTGAATCAGCAGTACGCCTGCAGCCATGTCCCACTCGGCCAGGCCCGACTCCCAGAAGGCATCGAAGCGGCCGGCGGCGACGTAGGCCAGGTCCAGGCTGGCGGAACCTGCGCGGCGGATGCCGGCGGTCTGGCCAGTCAGGGCGCGGAACATGCCCAGGTAGTTGTCCAGGTCGGCCATTTGGTTGTCACGGAACGGGAAGCCAGTACCCAGCAGGGCGCCTTCCAGGCTGGTGCGCGAGCTGACGCGCAGGCGACGGCCATTGAGCTGGGCGCCGCGGCCACGGCTGGCGGTGAATTCTTCCTGGCGAACCGGGTCGAGTACCACGGCGTGCTCGAGGCGACCACGGTATTTGCAGGCGATGCTGACGGCGAAGTGAGGGATGCCGCGCAGGAAGTTGGTGGTGCCGTCCAGCGGATCGATGATCCACAGGTAGTCCTTGCCTTCTTCGCCGGTGCCCGCGTGCATGCCGGTCTCTTCACCCTGGATGGAGTGGTTCGGGTAGGCTTTGCGCAGGGCGTCGACGATTTTCTGCTCGGCGGCGCGATCGACTTCGGAAACGTAGTCCTTGGCCTCTTTCTCATCGACCTTGATGCTATCCAGGCGTTCGATGGAGCGGAAAATCAGTTCACTGGCGCTGCGAGCGGCGCGCAGGGCGATATTCAGCATAGGCTGCATGGGCGGGTCACCTGGAGATGTTAAAGAAGAAAGCCGATCATTCTAGCAGAAATCTTTGACGGCAGAAGTGTCACATTTGCTTTCATGGCGTTACGTCCGTCGGTTCTGTAAGATCGAAGGCCCTGATATCAGCCTCTGAGAGCACAACACCGTGCTGCAAAATATTCGTGTTGTTCTGGTCAATACCAGCCACCCCGGCAACATCGGCGGCGCTGCACGTGCCATGAAAAACATGGGCTTGTCGCGCCTGGTGCTGGTGCAGCCGAAAGAGTTCCCTGCGGCCGAAGCCAGTGCACGTGCCTCCGGTGCCGACGATGTGCTGAGCAATGCCCAGGTCGTCGACAGCCTTGAGCAGGCGTTGGTCGGCTGTAACCTGGTCATGGGCACCAGTGCCCGCGAGCGCAGTATCCCTTGGCCGCTGATCGGCCCTCGCGAATGCGGGGCCAAGGCCGTGGAGCATGCGCTGGGCGGCGAGGAAATCGCCTTGGTGTTCGGGCGTGAACACGCCGGCCTGACCAACGAAGAACTGCAGCGATGTCACTTCCACGTGCACATTCCCTCGAACCCCGACTTCAGCTCGCTGAATCTGGCCGCCGCTGTCCAGGTGCTCTCTTATGAGGTGCGCATGGCTTGGCTGGCGGCCGAGGATGCACCGGCCAAAGTCGAGAAGGTCGACGCCAGCGAGCTGGCGACCATGGACGAAATGGAGCTGTTCTATGACCACCTGGAAAAGACCCTGGTGGACATCGGCTTCCTCGACCCCGAGAAGCCCAAGCACCTGATGGCGCGCCTGCGCCGGTTGTATGGGCGAAGCTCGGTCGAGCGTCCGGAAATGAGCATTTTGCGCGGCATCCTCACCGAGACCCAGAAAGTGGCTCGGGGCGAACCGCATAAAAGGAAGGGCTGACAGATGTTCGAACGTCTGCGTGAAGATATTCAAAGCGTATTCCACCGTGACCCCGCCGCGCGCAATGCCTTCGAGGTACTGACCTGCTACCCGGGCATGCATGCCATCTGGCTGCACCGGTTGGGTAATGCCTTGTGGAAACGTGATTTCAAATGGCTGGCCCGGCTGGTGTCGAACTTCGGCCGCTGGATGACCGGGATCGAGATCCACCCCGGTGCCACCATCGGCCGCCGCTTCTTCATTGACCACGGCATGGGCATCGTCATCGGCGAGACCGCTGAGATTGGCGACGATGTCACCCTTTACCAAGGCGTCACCCTGGGCGGCACCAGCTGGAACAAAGGCAAGCGCCACCCAACCCTGGAAAACGGCGTGGTGGTAGGCGCGGGGGCCAAGGTACTGGGGCCGTTCACTGTCGGCGCCGGGGCCAAGATCGGCTCCAATGCGGTGGTGACCAAGGCTGTGCCGGCGGGGGCGACTGCCGTCGGTATCCCGGGGCGTATTATCGTCAAGAGCGAAGAGACCGAAGTCGAAGCCCGGCGCAAGGCCATGGCCGAGAAGATCGGCTTCGATGCCTACGGCGTCAGTGGCGACATGCCTGACCCGGTCGCGCGTGCCATCGGCCAGATGCTCGACCACCTGCAGGCGGTCGATGAGCGCCTGGAGGGCATGTGCGGTGCGCTGACCAAGATGGGTAGCGATTACTGCGCCAAGGAGTTGCCGGCGCTGCCGGAAGATGACTTCACCGAAGTTGCCCAGGTCGCCCAGCGCGACACTCAGTCGCATTGATCGCGCCGCGCTGAAATCATAGTGACATACGGGGCGTGTGCGCACGCCCCTCGTCTGCTACAATCGCGGCCGCCTCCCGATGCAAAACCCGACTAAAGCAGTAGGTCTTATAGTTGACTTAAATGCTCGGGAATCGCATACTCGCTCACATCCTGTAACTCCCGTGGTACCCAATAGCCATGCGACTGACTACCAAAGGCCGATACGCCGTGACAGCCATGCTTGACCTGGCGTTGCACGCGCAGCATGGGCCGGTGTCTTTGGCCGACATTTCCGAGCGCCAGGGCATTTCCCTCTCTTATCTGGAGCAGCTGTTCGCCAAGCTGCGCCGCAGCAGCCTGGTATCCAGTGTGCGCGGTCCAGGCGGTGGCTATCAGCTGTCGCGGGGCATGGAAACCATCCAGGTGGCCCAGGTCATCGACGCGGTCAACGAATCGGTCGATGCCACCCGTTGCCAAGGCCTTGGGGATTGCCATGCCGGTGACACCTGCCTGACCCACCACTTGTGGTGCGATCTCAGCCAGCAGATCCATGAATTCCTCAGCGGCATCAGCCTGGCCGACCTCGTCAAGCGCCGTGAGGTGCAGGAAGTCGCCCAGCGCCAGGACCTGCGTCGTGTCGCAGGCCGATCCGCCCAGTTGGACAAGATTGAGACGTCCGCCGTCGACTGACCGTTATGACAGCGACGAGCGACGCCACCGCCTGATAGGAGATATCCATGAAGTTGCCGATCTACCTCGATTACTCCGCGACCACCCCGGTCGATCCCCGCGTTGCCCAGAAGATGGCTGACTGCCTGCTGGTCGACGGGAACTTCGGTAACCCGGCTTCGCGCTCCCACGTATTCGGCTGGAAAGCCGAAGAAGCGGTCGAGAACGGTCGTCGCCAGGTCGCCGAGCTGATCAACGCCGATCCGCGCGAAATCGTCTGGACCAGCGGTGCCACCGAGTCCGACAACCTCGCACTCAAAGGTGTCGCGCACTTCTATCAGACCAAGGGCAAGCACATCATCACCTCCAAGATCGAGCACAAGGCGGTCCTGGATACCGCTCGCCAGCTCGAGCGTGAAGGTTTCGAAGTCACCTACCTTGAGCCAGGCGAAGACGGCATCGTCACCCCGGCCATGGTCGAAGCCGTGCTGCGCGACGACACCATTCTGGTCTCGCTGATGCACGTCAACAACGAAGTCGGCTCGATCAACGACATCGCCGCCATCGGTGAGCTGACCCGCGCCCGCGGCGTGCTGTTCCACGTCGATGCCGCCCAGTCGGCCGGCAAGGTCGAAATCGACCTGCAAAAACTGAAAGTCGACCTGATCTCGTTCTCGGCGCACAAGGTCTACGGCCCTAAAGGTATCGGCGCGCTGTACGTCAGCCGCAAGCCGCGTGTGCGTCTGGAAGCGATCATCCACGGTGGTGGCCATGAGCGCGGCATGCGTTCGGGCACCTTGCCGACTCACCAGATCGTCGGCATGGGCGAAGCCTTCGCCATTGCCAAGCAGGAAATGGCCAGCGAGAACGCTCGCATCAAGGCCCTGAGCGACCGCTTCTTCAAGCAGGTCTCGGACCTTGAAGAGCTGTACGTCAACGGCAGCCAGACTGCCCGCGTACCGCACAACCTGAACCTGAGCTTCAACTACGTCGAAGGCGAGTCGCTGCTGATGTCCCTGAAAGACATCGCCGTATCGTCCGGTTCGGCCTGTACCTCCGCTTCGCTCGAGCCGTCGTATGTACTGCGCGCTCTGGGCCGTAACGACGAGCTGGCGCACAGCTCGATCCGCTTCTCCTTCGGCCGCTTCACCACCGAAGAAGAAGTCGACTACGCCGCGCAGAAAGTCTGCGAGGCCGTTAACAAACTGCGTGAGCTGTCGCCGCTGTGGGACATGTACAAAGACGGCGTTGACATCTCCAAGATCGAGTGGGCCGCCCACTAAGCAGTCGCCGGCAAGAGCGGCTCCCTGATGAGGAAGGAATTGCACCATGGCATACAGTGAAAAGGTCATCGACCACTACGAAAACCCGCGCAACGTCGGCAAGATGAATGCCGAAGACCCGGACGTCGGTACCGGCATGGTCGGCGCGCCGGCCTGCGGTGACGTGATGCGCCTGCAGATCAAGGTCAACGAGCAGGGCGTCATCGAAGACGCCAAGTTCAAGACCTACGGCTGCGGTTCGGCTATCGCTTCCAGCTCCCTCGCCACCGAGTGGATGAAGGGCAAGACCCTGGACGAAGCCGAAACCATCAAGAACACCCAGCTGGCTGAAGAACTGGCGTTGCCGCCGGTCAAGATCCACTGCTCGGTACTCGCCGAGGATGCCATCAAGGCAGCCGTTCGCGATTACAAGCAGAAGAAAGGCTTGATCTAAGTCGCCTGTTGCGAGGTAAGGAGTTCTGATGGCTATCAGCATGACAGAAGCCGCCGCCAACCACGTGCGGCGTTCCCTGGAAGGGCGCGGCAAGGGTGAAGGCATTCGCCTGGCCGTACGCACCACCGGCTGCTCGGGCCTGGCCTATGTGCTGGAGTTCGTCGACGAAGTGGCGGGCGAAGACCAGGTATTCGAGAACCATGGCGTGAAGGTCATCATCGACCCGAAAAGCCTGGTGTACCTCGATGGCACCGAGCTCGACTTCGTCAAGGAAGGGTTGAACGAAGGCTTCAAGTTCAACAACCCCAACGTGCGCGGTGAGTGTGGCTGCGGCGAAAGCTTCAACGTCTGAGGCTGGCTGTGGGTACTCCTTGTCATTACGCTCTGTTTGATCTCCAGCCGTGCTTCCGGTTGGACCTCGACAAGCTGGCCACTCGCTACCGCGAGCTGGCCCGCGAGGTCCATCCTGACCGTTTTGCCGACGCTTCCGAGCGCGAGCAGCGGGTAGCCCTGGAGAAGTCCGCGGCCCTCAACGACGCCTACCAGACGCTGCGCAGTGCGCCGCGCCGAGCCCGCTACTTGCTGGCAATCGGTGGCCACGAAGTGCCCCAGGAAGTCACGGTCCATGACCCCGACTTCCTGCTGCAGCAGATGCAGTGGCGCGAAGAGCTCGAAGAGCTGCAGGACGAAGCCGACCTCGATGGTGTTGCCGTGTTCAAGAAGCGCCTCAAGGGTGCGCAGGACACGCTGAACGAGGATTTCGCCGCCTGCTGGGATGTGCCTGCCGAGCGCGAGAAGGCCGAACGCCTGATGCGCCGCATGCAGTTCCTCGACAAGCTCGCCCAAGAAGTGCGCCAACTGGAAGAGCGCCTCGACGATTAACCCGGCGTTGCCCGTGATGACGCCTAAGGTATTCAGATAAGCATGGCCCTACTGCAGATCGCCGAACCCGGTCAAAGCCCTCAGCCGCACCAGCGCCGCCTGGCGGTGGGTATCGACCTGGGTACCACCAATTCTCTGGTCGCTGCCGTTCGCAGCGGTCGCAGCGAGCCCCTGCCTGATGTGCAGGGTAATGTCATTTTGCCGTCTGCGGTGCGCTACCTCGAAGGGCGCAGCGAAGTCGGGCAGGCTGCGCGCGATGCCGCTTCCAGCGACCCTTTGAACACCGTGCTGTCGGTAAAGCGCCTGATGGGGCGCGGCCTGGCCGACGTCAAGCAGTTGGGCGAGCAACTGCCGTACCGCTTCATTGGCGGTGAGTCGCACATGCCGTTCATCGATACCATCCAAGGGCCGAAAAGCCCGGTGGAGGTGTCGGCCGACATCCTCAAGGTGCTGCGCGAACGCGCCGAGCAAACCCTCGGTGGCGACTTGGTGGGGGCGGTGATCACCGTGCCAGCCTATTTCGACGACGCCCAGCGCCAAGCGACCAAGGATGCCGCGCGCCTGGCCGGCCTCAATGTGTTGCGCCTGCTCAACGAGCCGACCGCAGCGGCCGTGGCCTATGGCCTGGACCAGAACGCCGAAGGCGTGGTGGCCATCTATGACCTGGGTGGCGGCACGTTCGATATCTCCATTCTGCGCCTGACGGCCGGCGTCTTCGAAGTCCTGGCCACCGGTGGCGACACCGCCCTGGGCGGCGATGATTTCGACCACGCGATTGCCGGTTGGATCATTGAACAGGCTGGGCTGTCTTCCGACCTCGACCCGGGTACCCAGCGCCAGCTGCTGCAGGCCGCCTGCGCTGCCAAGGAAGCCCTGACCGACGCCGACGTGGTCAGCGTCAGCCACGGTGCCTGGCAGGGTGAGCTCAGCCGGGCCGCCTTCGATGCCATGATCGAGCCGCTGATCGCTCGCAGCCTCAAAGCCTGCCGCCGCGCCGTGCGCGACAGCGGTGTCGAGCTGGAAGAAGTGGGTGCAGTGGTCATGGTCGGTGGTTCGACCCGCGTTCCACGTGTGCGTGACGCTGTTGGCACACTGTTCGGCCGTACCCCGTTGACCTCGATCGACCCTGATCAGGTGGTGGCCATCGGTGCTGCCATTCAGGCCGACACCCTGGCTGGCAACCGCCGCGAAGGTGGCGAGTTGCTGCTGCTCGACGTCATCCCGCTGTCCCTGGGCCTTGAGACCATGGGCGGGTTGATGGAGAAGGTGATCCCGCGCAACACCACCATTCCGGTGGCGCGTGCGCAAGAGTTCACCACCTATAAAGATGGCCAGTCGGCCATGATGATTCACGTCCTGCAAGGCGAGCGCGAGCTGATCAGCGACTGCCGCTCGCTGGCGCGCTTCGAGCTGCGCGGCATCCCGGCCATGGTCGCCGGTGCGGCGAAAATCCGCGTGACCTTCCAGGTCGATGCCGATGGCCTGCTCAGCGTCGCTGCTCGCGAACTGGGCTCGGGCGTCGAAGCCAGCATTCAGGTCAAGCCGTCCTACGGCCTGACCGACGGCGAGATCGCCCGCATGCTCAAAGATTCGTTCGAGCACGCAGGCAGCGACAAGCAGGCCCGTCAGCTGCGTGAACACCAGGTTGACGGTGAGCGCCTGCTCGAAGCGGTACAGGGCGCCCTGGACGCCGATGGCGAGCGCCTGCTCAGCAGCGAAGAGCGCGAAGCCATCGAATTCCAGATGCAAGAACTACGTGATTTGCTGACCGGCACCGATGGCCCCGCCATCGAGCAACAGACCAAGCGTCTGTCGCAGGTGACCGATGCATTTGCCGCCCGTCGCCTTGATTCGACGGTCAAAGCCGCACTGGCCGGGCGCAACCTGAATGAGATCGAGGAGTAACCGATGCCGCTGGTGACATTCCTGCCGCACGAGAAGTTTTGCCCGGAAGGGCTGACCGTGGAGGTCGAGCCTGGGACCAACATCCTGGAGCTGGCCCACGAGCATCACATCGAAATGGAAAGCGCTTGCGGTGGGGTCAAGGCCTGCACCACCTGTCACTGTATTGTTCGCAAAGGTTTCGACTCGCTGGAAGAAGCGGACGAGCTGGAAGAGGACATGCTGGACAAGGCCTGGGGCCTGGAAGCCCAGTCGCGCCTCGGCTGCCAGGTGGTCGTCGCCGACCAGGACCTGACCATCGAGATTCCCAAGTATTCGCTCAACCACGCTGCCGAAGCGCCCCACTGAGGATTTTTGCATGAGTCTGAAATGGGTTGATGTACTTGAGATCGCCATCCAGCTTGCAGAAAGCAAGCCGGACGTCGATCCTCGTTATGTGAATTTCGTCGATCTGCACCGCTGGGTGCTGGCATTGCCAGAGTTCAGCGACGATCCGTCACGCGGCGGTGAGAAAGTGCTCGAGGCCATCCAGGCGGCCTGGATTGATGAAGCCGACTAAGCGCGTCGCTGCAGGTTAGGCAATCCCCTGAAACCCGCGTATAATTCGCGGGTTTAATTTTTAGCAACACTCATATTTCTGGAGTTTTCCATGGCTGTTCAACGTACTTTCTCGATCATCAAGCCTGACGCAGTTGCCAAAAACGTCATCGGCAAGATCACCACTCGCTTCGAAGAAGCTGGCCTGAAAATCGTTGCCTCGAAAATCAAGCAACTGTCCAAAGCCGAAGCCGAAGGCTTCTACGCTGAGCACAGCGAGCGCGGCTTCTTCGGCGACCTGGTTGCCTTCATGACTTCCGGCCCGGTTGTTGTTCAGGTTCTGGAAGGCGAAAACGCCATCGCTCTGAACCGTGAGCTGATGGGCGCTACCAACCCTAAAGAAGCTGCTGCCGGCACCATCCGTGCTGACTTCGCCGAGTCGATCGACGCCAACGCCGTTCACGGTTCGGACTCCGAAGCTGCTGCTGCTCGCGAAATCGCTTACTTCTTCGCTGCTACCGAGGTAACCACTCGCTAAGCGAAAGCTTACGGGTGAGGGTGAATCCATGACGACATCTACTGGCAAAATCAACCTGTTGGGCCTGACCCAGCCGGAAATGGAACAATTCTTCGACTCTATAGGGGAGAAGCGCTTCCGTGCCGGCCAGGTGATGAAATGGATTCACCATTTTGGCGTCGATGATTTCGCCGCCATGACGAACGTCGGCAAGGCCTTGCGCGAAAAGCTCGAGGCTGTTGCCGAAATTCGCCCACCGGAAGTGGTCAGTGAAGACATTTCCGCCGACGGCACCCGTAAATGGGTGATCCGCGTTGCCTCTGGCAGCTGCGTCGAGACCGTCTACATTCCTACCGACGACCGCGGCACGCTGTGCGTATCGTCGCAAGCCGGCTGCGCCCTGGACTGCAGTTTCTGCTCCACCGGCAAGCAAGGCTTCAACAGCAACCTCACCGCCGCCGAAGTGATTGGCCAGGTGTGGCTTGCCAACAAATCTTTCGGGACCGTCCCGGCCAAAGTCGACCGCGCGATTACCAACGTGGTCATGATGGGCATGGGCGAGCCTTTGCTGAACTTCGACAATGTCATCGCCGCCATGAAGATCATGATGGATGATCTGGGCTATGGCATTTCCAAGCGTCGCGTCACCTTGTCCACCTCGGGCGTGGTGCCGATGATCGACGAACTGGCCAAGCACATCGACGTGTCGCTGGCCCTGTCGCTGCACGCGCCGAACGACGAGCTGCGTAACCAGCTGGTGCCGATCAACAAGAAGTACCCGCTGAAGGTGCTGCTGGAGTCGTGCATGGGCTACATGGCCACCCTGGGTGGCAAGCGCGTGTTGACGGTCGAGTACACCCTGCTCAAGGACGTCAACGACCAGCCTGAACATGCCGCGCAGATGATCGAACTGCTGCGCGACGTGCCGTGCAAGATCAACCTGATCCCGTTCAACCCGTTCCCGCATTCCGGTTACGAGCGGCCGAGCAACAACGCCATCCGCCGCTTCCAGGACCTGCTACACCACGGTGGTTTCAACGTCACCACCCGTACCACCCGTGGCGAAGACATCGACGCCGCCTGTGGTCAGCTGGTCGGCCAGGTCAACGACCGTACCCGCCGCAGTGAGCGCTACATCGCCGTGCGCCAGCTCTCTGCCGACGCCGAGCTGCAAGACAGCGCCGCGCGCCACTGACCGAGAACTCGCCATGACCCTGCGCGCCGCGCTGTCGATCCTTGCGCTTTTGCTGCTGGCCGGCTGCGTGTCGGGCGGCGCAGGTGACCCGCTGGCCAGCCGCCAAGGGCGGCAAGAGGCGGGCAGGGCGTATGTGCAGTTGGGGCTTGGCTATTTGCAACAAGGCTTGACCGAACAGGCCAAGGCCCCGCTGGGCAAGGCGCTTGCCCTGGACGCCAGCGATGCCGGCGCGCATGCGGCGCTGGCGCTGGTGTTTCAGGCTGAAGGTGAGCCGGCCCTGGCCGAGCAGCACTTTCAAAAAGCCCTGCAGGCACGCCCTGGCGATACGCGAATTCGCAACAATTACGGCAGTTTCCTTTATGCTCAGGGGCGATTTGCCGAGGCCAAGCAGATGTTTCGCCTGGCCAGTGCCGATACCCTGTATCCTGAGCGCTCACGCGTGTACGAGAACCTTGGCTTGACCGCCCTGAAGCTCGAGCGTCGAGACCAGGCGCACGCCTATCTGCTCAAAGCGTTGCAACTCAACCCACGGCAACCCAAGGCGTTGCTGGAAATGGCTGAGTTGTCCTACGAAAACAGGCATTATGTGCCGTCCCTGGACTACTACGATCGTTTCAGCCAGTTGAGCGACCACGACGCCCGTAGCCTCCTGCTGGGCAGCCGCCTTGCCCGGGTGTTCGACGAGCAGGGCACATTGGCCAATTTGGGCCAGCAATTACAACGACTTTATCCCGGTACGCCGGAATATCAGCAATACCTGTCGGAGCAACGATGAACGCCGCGCATCCCGAAGTAGCCGTAGCGCCTGGCCAGAACCCCGGTGAGCTTTTGCGTCAGGCCCGTGAGAAGCGGGACTGGTCACAAGCCGAGGTGGCCCGCAAGCTCAACCTCACTGTCAGTTCGTTGAACCACGTTGAAACCGGCGCCTTCGACAAGTTGCCCGGGCACACGTTCGCCCGTGGCTATATCCGCGCCTACGCCAAACTGATGGACCTGGACCAAGCCACGCTGGTCGAGGCTTTCGACCGTTACACTGGCACCCACGCCAAAGGCAGCGAAGTGCATTCGCTGGGCCGCATCGAAGAGCCTGTACGCCTCTCGCACAACATCCTGCGCGGCGTCAGCCTGTTGCTGCTGGTGGCGGTGGTCGGTGGCGGCTTCGTGTGGTGGCAGGACCAAGGCAGCCTGCGTGGCAAGGACCTGGCCAAGATCGCCCTGGAGCACGTCGAAGTCGAGAGCGCCGACGGCACCACGCAGATTCACCCGCTGGACGAGCCTGAAGACCAGGCCGTGAGCGCCGGCCAGCAACCCGAGAGCGCCCCGTTGCCGCTGGAGCAGCCCGCAGGTGAACCGTCGGCCGCCGCTGCCGAGCAAGCACCCGCCAGCGCTGCGCAGCCCCCTGCAGCATCCGTAACACCAACCCCCGCTCA
Source organism: Pseudomonas sp. DCB_AW (assembly GCF_026240895.1). Lineage (NCBI taxonomy): Bacteria > Pseudomonadati > Pseudomonadota > Gammaproteobacteria > Pseudomonadales > Pseudomonadaceae > Pseudomonas > Pseudomonas sp. DCB_AW. Next base: position 21,113 of record NZ_JAPFCE010000027.1, on the reverse strand, counting down.
GCAGCCCCAAGCGGCCACCGCAGCCACTGCGCCAACGCCTGCGCTTGCTCCGGCAGCGCCAGCTGCAACCGCGCCCGCTGCCACTGTGCCCGCCGCGCCCGTCGCAGTGCCGGCCGGTAGCGCCAGTGTCTCGATTCAGTTCAGCGCCAATTGCTGGACCCAAGTCAACGACGGCAATGGCAAGGTGCTGTTCAGCGGCGTCAAGCGCAAGGGCGACAACCTCGAGCTGACCGGCAAGCCGCCGTTCGCGGTACGCCTGGGCTTTGCCCGTGGCGCGCAGGTCAGCTACAACGGCCAGGCCGTGGATGTTGCTCCGTTTACAAGCGGCGAGACTGCTCGCCTGAAGTTGGGACAGTAAGTCATGCACGGCGAATCTCCGATCAAACGTCGCGAATCCCGCAAAATCTGGGTCGGCAATGTGCCGGTGGGTGGTGATGCGCCCATCGCGGTACAAAGCATGACCAACACCGACACCAACGATGTCGATGCCACCGTCGGGCAAATCCAGCGCCTGGTGGATGCCGGTGTCGACATCGTGCGTGTCTCGGTGCCAGACATGGACGCCGCCGAGGCCTTCGGCCGCATCAAGCAACGGGTCAGCGTGCCGCTGGTTGCCGACATTCACTTCGACTACAAGATCGCCTTGCGTGTGGCCGAACTGGGCGTCGACTGCCTGCGCATCAACCCGGGCAACATCGGCCGTGAAGACCGTGTGCGTGCCGTGGTCGATGCGGCCCGCGACCGCGGTATCCCGATCCGTATCGGCGTCAACGCAGGCTCCCTGGAAAAGGACCTGCAGAAGAAGTACGGCGAACCGACCCCAGCCGCGCTGGTCGAGTCGGCGCTGCGCCATGTCGAGCACCTGGACCGCCTGGACTTCCAGGACTTCAAAGTCAGCGTCAAGGCCTCCGACGTGTTCATGGCCGTCGAAGCCTACCGCCTGTTGGCCAAGCAGATCATCCAGCCCCTGCACCTGGGCATCACCGAAGCCGGTGGCCTGCGCTCGGGGACAGTGAAATCCGCCGTCGGCCTCGGTATGCTGCTGGCCGAAGGCATCGGCGATACCATTCGTATCTCGCTGGCTGCTGACCCGGTCGAGGAAGTGAAAGTCGGTTACGACATCCTCAAGTCGCTGCATCTGCGTTCGCGTGGCATCAACTTCATCGCCTGCCCAAGCTGCTCGCGGCAGAACTTCGATGTGGTCAAGACCATGAACGAGCTGGAAGGGCGCCTGGAAGACCTGTTGGTGCCGCTGGACGTCGCGGTGATCGGTTGCGTGGTCAACGGCCCCGGCGAAGCCAAGGAAGCCCACGTAGGGCTGACCGGCGGCACGCCGAACCTGATCTACATCGACGGCAAGCCGGCGCAGAAGCTGACCAATGACAACCTGGTCGATGAGCTCGAAAAACTCATCCGCCAGAAAGCGGCCGAAAAGGTCGAAGCCGACGCGGCGCTGATCGCCCGTGGCTGACACACAGAATTCGTAAGGACTTTTCGTGAGCAAATCGCTGCAAGCCATCCGTGGCATGAACGACATCCTGCCTGAACAGTCGCCACTGTGGCGCTACTTCGAGGGCACCGTGGCCGGCCTGCTGGACACCTACGGGTACAGCCAGATCCGCACGCCGATCGTCGAGTTCACCGAGCTGTTCAAGCGCTCCATCGGTGAAGTGACCGACATCGTCGAAAAAGAGATGTACACCTTCGAGGACCGCAACGGCGATTCGCTCACCCTGCGCCCCGAAGGCACTGCCGCCTGTGTGCGTGCCGTGCTGGAACATGGCATCACCGGCAACGGCCAGGTGCAGAAACTCTGGTACATCGGGCAGATGTTCCGCCACGAGCGCCCACAAAAGGGCCGCTACCGCCAGTTCCACCAGATCGGCGTAGAAGTGTTCAACCTTGACGGGCCGGACATCGACGCCGAGCTGATCATGCTGACCTGGCGCCTGTGGGGCCTGCTGGGCATCCAGGACGCGGTCAAGCTCGAGCTCAACAGCCTGGGTACCAGCGAAGCCCGTGCCCGCTACCGTGATGCGCTGGTCGAGTTCCTCTCGGCACGCCTCGAGCAGCTGGACGAAGACAGCCAGCGTCGCCTGAAGAGCAACCCGCTGCGCATCCTCGACAGCAAGGACCAGAACACCCAGGCGGTGCTGGTTGGCGCGCCGAAGCTCGAAGATTACCTGGACGAAGAATCCCGCGTGCACTTCGAGGGCCTCAAGGCCCGTCTGGAGGCTGCCGGTATCCCGTTCGTGATCAACACCAAGCTGGTGCGTGGCCTGGACTACTACAGCAAGACCGTGTTCGAGTGGGTCACCGACAAGCTCGGCGCCCAGGGCACTGTCTGCGCCGGTGGCCGCTACGACGGCCTGGTCGAGCAGATGGGCGGCAAGCCGACCACCGGCGTTGGTTTCGCCATGGGTATCGAGCGCCTGATTCTGCTGCTGGAGACCCTGGGCAAGGTGCCCGAGTCGATCAGCCGTCAGGTCGATGTCTACCTCTGCGCCTTCGGCGAACAGGCCGAGCTGGCTGGCCTGCGCCTGTCCGAACGCCTGCGTGATCGTCTGCCGGGCCTGCGCCTGGTGGTCAACGCTGGGGGTGGCAGCTTCAAGAGCCAGTTCAAGAAAGCCGACAAGAGCGGCGCGCTGTTCGCCCTGATTCTTGGCGACGACGAGCTGGCCCAGCAAGCGATCGGCTTCAAGCCCCTGCGTGGTCAGGGCGAACAACAGAACATTGCCTGGGATGCTCTGGCTGAGCACCTGGAAACCGCGGTCGCACAGGCGTAACGCGGTCCAACAAGCGAATAGGCGAAAAGGAGTATTGGGGTGTCGAGTACCGATGATGATGACCTGGCAGGGGTCAAGGACTGGTGGAACCGCAACGGCAAGCCGCTGCTGACGGGCGCGTTGCTGGCCGGTGTGGTGGTACTGGGCTGGAATACCTGGCACAAGTACCAGAACAACCAGTCGCAAGGTGCCTCGCAGCTGTACCAGGCTTTGCTTGAAACCAGCCTGACGCCGAGTGGCCAGCCTGACGCAACCAAGGTCGCGGAACTGGCCGGCAAGCTCAAGAGCGAGTTCGGTGGTACCGCCTACGCCCAGTACGGCAGCCTGTTCGTGGCCAAGGTCGCGGTCGAGAGCGGCAAGCTCGACGACGCCGCTGCCGAGCTCAAAGCTGTGTTGGACAAGCCAGCCGATGCCACCCTGGGCGAGATCTCGCGCCAGCGCCTGGCCCGGGTACTGGCTGCCCAGGACAAGGCCGAAGAGGCACTCAAGCTGCTCGACGGCGACGCCGACAAGGCGTTCCTGGCCAGCCGCGAAGAATTGAAGGGTGACCTGCTGGTGCAGCTGGGTCGCGCCGACGATGCTCACAGCGCTTATGAGAAAGCCAAGGCCTCGCTGTCGGATGAAGCAGCGGTCGGTGGCCTGCAACTGAAGCTGGATGACTTGGCCAAAGGGGACGCGTGACGTGATCGGTTGGAAACAAGCAGCAGTGCTGACCCTGGCCGTACTGGCCGCGGGTTGCAGCAGCAACAGCAAGAAGGAACTGCCCCCGGCCGAGCTGACCAAGTTCACCGAGGAAGTGGTACTGAAGAAGCAGTGGAGCCGCTCGATCGGTGACGGCCAGGGCGAGACGTACAACACCCTGGTACCGGCCATCGAAAACGACCGTATCTACGCCTCCGACGTCAACGGCGAAGTCTTCGCCCTCGACCGTATCACCGGCGACGTGGTGTGGAAAAAAGACCTGGACCTGCAAGTGTCGGGCGCTGTCGGCGTGGGTTACGGGCTGGTCATGCTCGGCACCCTCAAAGGCGAAGTCATCGCGCTGGACTCCAGCACCGGTGAAGAGCGCTGGCGTTCGCGCGTGACCAGTGAAGTGCTGGCACCGCCCGCCAACAACGGCGACGTGGTGGTAGTGCAGACCCAGGACGACCGCCTGATCGGCCTCGATGCCGCGACCGGCGACCGCCGCTGGATCTACGAAAACACCCCGGCCGTACTGACCCTGCGCGGCACCGGTGCACCGATCGCGACCAACCGCCTGGCGGTTGCCGGTCTGTCCACCGGTAAAGTGATCGCGGTGGATATCAACAACGGCGTGCCAGTGTGGGAGAGCCGTGTGGCCATCCCGCAGGGGCGTTCCGAGTTGGACCGCGTGGTAGATATCGACGGCGGCCTGCTGCTGTCCGGTGGTACCCTGTACGTCAGCACCTACCAGGGCCGCGTAGCGGGCCTGGACCTGGAAAGCGGCCGCGTGCTGTGGCAGCGTGATGCGTCCAGCTACGTGGGTGTCGCCCAGGGTTACGGTAACGTCTATGTCAGCGAAGCCTCGGGTACCGTTGAAAGCGTCGACGAGCGCTCTTCCAGCGCCCTGTGGACCAACGATTCCATGGCTCGCCGTCAGCTGTCGGCACCGGAAGTGTTCTCCAGCTACGTGGCTGTCGGGGACTTCGAGGGTTACCTGCACCTGCTCAGCCAGGTCGATGGTCGCTTCGTCGGCCGTGAACGAATCGACAGCGATGGCCTGCGCGCCCGGCCCCTGGTGGTCGGCGACACCATCTACGTCTTCGGCAACAGCGGCAAGCTCGAGGCACTGACCGTCCGCTGAAGCTAAGCTCAAGACCGCCAACGGTCTTGAGCCGCGGTGTAGGAAACGCCGCACAAACTCCGGCCGCTGCCTTGCAGCGGCCTTTGCATTTTCAAGAATTCAAGAGTGGAGAGCCGCATGGTTCCCGTAATCGCCCTGGTGGGACGGCCGAACGTCGGCAAATCCACCATGTTCAACCGCCTGACCAAGACCCGCGATGCCATCGTCGGTGACCTGTCGGGCCTGACCCGTGACCGCCAGTATGGTGATGCCTCCTGGCAGGGTCGTTCTTTCATCCTGATCGACACCGGCGGTATCACCGGTGACGAAGTGGGCATGGACGAGAAAATGGCCGAGCAGTCGCTCATGGCCATCGAAGAAGCCGACTATGTGCTGTTCCTGGTCGATGCCCGTGCGGGCATGACCGCAGCCGACCAGATGATTGCCGAGCACCTGCGCAAGCGGAACAAGTCGGCGATTCTGGTTGCCAACAAGATCGACAACATCGACCCCGACGTTGCGCGCGCCGAGTTCTCGCCGATGGGCATGGGCAACGCCATTCCGGTGGCGGGCTCCCAGGGCCGTGGTATCAACGCCCTGATGGAAGCCGTGCTCGGCCACCTGCCGCGTGATGCCGAGGACGAAGCCCTCGACCAAGACGTCGCCGAAGGCGAGGAAGCCGCGCGCATTCCTGGCCCAAGCGAAAAAGATGGCATCAAGATCGCCATCATCGGCCGCCCGAACGTCGGCAAGTCGACCCTGGTCAACCGCATGCTCGGCGAAGAGCGCGTGGTGGTCTACGACGAGCCGGGCACCACCCGAGACAGTATCTACATCCCGTTCGAGCGCGATGGCGACAAGTACACCTTCATCGACACCGCCGGGGTGCGCAAGCGCGGCAAGATCCACGAGGAAGTCGAGAAGTTCTCGGTGGTCAAGACGCTGCAGGCGATCAAAGACGCCAACGTGGTCATCTTCGTCATGGATGCCCGCGAAGGTGTGGTTGACCACGACCTGAACCTGCTGGGCTTTGCCCTCGAAGCCGGCCGCGCCATCGTCATCGCCCTGAACAAATGGGATGGCATGGAGTCGGGTGAGCGCGCCTACGTGAAGACCGAGCTGGAGCGCCGGCTGTTCTTCGTCGATTTCGCCGACATCCACTTCATTTCCGCGCTGCACGGCACGGGCGTGGGCAACCTGTACAAGTCGGTACAGGCCGCGTTCACGTCGGCGGTCACCCGTTGGCCAACCAGCCGCCTGACGCAGATCCTCGAAGATGCGGTCAGCGAGCACCAGCCGCCGTTGGTCAATGGCCGCCGCATCAAGCTGCGTTATGCCCACCTGGGCGGCGCCAACCCGCCGCTGATCGTGATCCACGGCAACCAGACCGAAAGCATTCCCAAGTCGTACTCGCGTTACCTGGAAAACACCTACCGCCGCGTGCTGAAACTGGTCGGTACGCCGATCCGCATCGAGTACAAAGGCGGTGAGAACCCGTACGAGGGCAAGAAAAACACCCTCACCGATCGCCAGGTCAACAAGAAGCGCCGCTTGATGTCGCACCACAAGAAGGCCGAGAAGAAGCGCCGCGACAAGCGCTGATTTCGCGTCGACTTCTTCGCGGCTAAAGCCGCTCCCACAGGGATAGCGCAGTCATCGAGTGCAGCGCAGTACCTGTGGGAGCGGCTTTAGCCGCGAAGGGGCCCTTTGATCCAAAGCAATCCCCCTATTGTTTCAACCTTTTTCCTGACCGCTCGATCCGCTATGCTCGGACTCCACCCCGTGCCGGATAAACCCCAGGAAAGAGGGCTCCATGATCCGCAGCAAACTGCCGAATGTCGGCACGACCATCTTCACCACCATGTCCCAGCTCGCCGTGCAGACCGGTGCGCTCAACCTTTCCCAAGGCTTCCCCGACTTCAACGGCCCGCAGGCGTTGCTCGATGCAGTGGGCCGGAATGTGGCCGCCGGGCATAACCAGTACGCGCCAATGACTGGCCTGCCGGCCCTGCGCCAGCAGGTAGCGGCCAAGGTCGCACGGTTGTATGGCGCGCAGGTGGATGCCGATCACGAAGTGACCATCACCCCAGGTGCCACCGAGGCAATCTTTTGCGCCATTCAGGCGGTGATCCAGGCCGGTGACGAAGTCATCGTCTTCGACCCGTGCTATGACAGCTACGAGCCGTCGGTGGAGCTGGCCGGTGGCCGTTGTGTGCATGTGCAACTGAGCGACGGCGACTTCCGTATCGACTGGCAGCGGTTCAGCGATGCCCTCAGCCCGCGTACACGCATGGTCATCCTCAACTCGCCGCACAACCCCAGCGGCGCACTGATCACCCGTGAAGACCTGGACCAGCTGGCGCAGCTGATCGCTGATCGCGATATCTACCTGGTCAGCGACGAAGTCTACGAGCACCTGGTCTATGACGGCGTACGCCACGCCAGCGTGCTGGCCCATGCCGAGCTCTATAACCGTGCCTTCGTGGTCAGTTCGTTCGGCAAGACCTACCATGTGACCGGTTGGAAAACCGGCTACGTGATCGCGCCACCGGCCCTGAGCGCCGAGCTGCGCAAGGTGCACCAGTACGTCAATTTCTGCGGCGTCACGCCGTTGCAGTGCGCGCTGGCCGACTTCATGGCCGAGCACCCCGAGCACCTCGATGAACTGCCAGGCTTCTACCAGGCCAAGCGCGACCTGTTCTGCGATTTGCTCGAAGGTTCGCGCTTCAGTTTCCGCCGCACGGCCGGCACGTATTTCCAGCTGGTGGACTACTCGCAGATCCGCCCGGACCTGAACGATGTCGAGATGTCGTTGTGGCTGACCCGTGAGCACGGCGTGGCGACCATTCCGGTGTCGGTGTTCTACCAGCAACCCATCCCCGAGCAACGCCTGGTGCGCCTGTGCTTTGCCAAACGTGAGGAGACGCTGCGTCAGGCGGCGGAAAAACTATGCGCGATCTGAGTACACTGCCCGACCTGAAAATCGCCTTGGTGCAGACCACCCTGGCCTGGCACGACCGCGAGGCCAATTATGCGCACTTCGAGGAACTGCTGAAGCAAGTGGGTGAGGTGGACCTGGTGATCCTGCCAGAGATGTTCACCACCGGCTTCTCGATGGAGTCCGAAAGCCTGGCCGAGCCCGAGAACGGCCCGACCTACAAATGGCTCAAGGCCCAGGCGAAGAAGTACAACGCGGTGATCACCGGCAGCGTGATCATCCAGGCCGCCGATGGCAGCCACCGCAATCGCCTGCTGTGGGCGCGCCCGGACGGTGAGATCTTGCACTACGACAAGCGCCACCTGTTCCGCATGGCGGGCGAGCACAAGCATTACACCCCCGGTGAGCGTCAGGTGCAGTTCGAGATCAAGGGCTGGCGGGTGCGCCCGTTGATCTGCTACGACCTGCGCTTCCCGGTGTGGAGCCGTGATGCCCAGGACACCGACCTGTTGCTGTACACCGCCAATTGGCCGGCGGCGCGCCGCCAGCACTGGAACCGACTGCTGCCGGCGCGGGGCATCGAGAACCTGTGCTTTGTCGCGGCGGTGAACCGCGTGGGCACCGATGGCAAAGGCTTCGCCTATTCCGGTGACAGCCAGGTACTGGACTTCCAGGGCGAGAGCCTGCTCAGTGCTGGCGAAGCGGACGGGGTGTTCACGGTGGTGTTGAGAGCGGCGGAGCTGGCGGCATACCGGGCCAAGTTCCCGGCGAACCTGGATGCCGATACCTTCGAGCTGCACTAACAGCCTGCACTGGCCCTTTCGCAGCACAAGGCTGCTCCTACACGTTATGCGCTACACCTGTAGGAGCAGCCTTGTGCTGCGAAAGGGCCAGATGCCTTTACATCAATATCTGATCAGTACACATCCCGCCGATACCGCCCATCCTCGATCAGTTGCTGTACAACGGCTTCACCAAGCATGCCCTTGAGCGCCGCATCAACGCCGGCCGCCATGCCCTGCAAGCTGCCGCAGACATACACACAGGCGCCATCCGCCACCCAGCGTTTGAACGCTTCAGCCTGCTGCAGCAACACATCCTGCACATACACCTTCTCGGCCTGATCCCGCGAAAACGCCAGGTCCAGGCGTGCCAAATCGCCGCTGTCGAGCCAGCCTTGCAGTTCGCTGCCGCACAGCAGGTCATGCGCGCGGTTACGTTCACCGAACAGCAGCCAATTGCGTTGTTCGCCCGCGTTGACCCGCGCGCGCAGCAGGCTGCGCAGGCCAGCCAGGCCAGTACCGTTGCCGATCAGAATCATCGGCACCGGCGATTCGGGCAGGTGGAAGCCACTGTTGCGGCGCATGCGCACGTTCAGCAGGCCATTCACCGGCAGGTACTCGGTCAGCCAACCAGACCCCAGCCCGAAATTGCCATCCGGGTGACGTTCCTGGCGCACGATCAATTCCAATACACCATCACTGGCGATCGAAGCGATGGAGTATTCACGCGTGCCGATCGGTACCAGCGCATCGACCAGCGCCTGTGCGTGCAAGCCCACCAACTGATCGCGCCGGCTGGGCAACTGACGGCTGGCCAGCGCCTGACCCAGGGTCTCGCTCAGGCCGTCGAGCTGTACGGTTGCGTTGGCATCCAGGCCTAGGCCGTCGAGGAAGGCGTCGACCCGCGGCTGAGCATTGCGCGGCAGGATTTCCACCAGGTCGCCGGCCTGCCAGCTGGCAGGCTCCTCGGGGCGCAGGCCGATCAGGTAAACCGGCAAGCCCTGGCTGCCCGGGTTCATCAACTCACGCTGCACCAGCGTCCAGTTGCCGAAACTCGGCGGCTGCCAGGCCGTGACCGGCTGGGCCCCCGTCAGCTGCGCCAGTGCCTGTTGCCATTGCTGCAGCGCCGCCTGGTCGGCGTTGTCCACCTCCACCGGGCTGAACGCTGTGCTGGCGCCGCGTTCACCCAACCAGGCCTGCAGGCGACGGGCAAAGCCGCAGAAGTGTGGGTATTGGCGGTCGCCCAGGGCGAGCACGGCATAGTGCAGGTTGTTCAACGCCCAGGGTTGGCCAAGCACCTTGCGCTCGAACGCGCGGGCGCTATCTGGCGCTTCGCCGTCGCCGAAGGTACTGACCACGAACAAGGCGCGGCGGGCCTGGCGCAGGTCATCCTCGCCCAGCTCGGCCAAGGCGCGGACTTGCACCGGCAGGCCAGCCGCCTGCAGTTGCCCGGCACTTTGCCAAGCCAGCTGTTCGGCGAAGCCGCTCTGGCTGGCAAAGCCGATCAGCCAGCTGTCGCTGCCAGCCTGGGTGCTGTCGACGCCGCCTCGGGCAGCGCGAACCTGGCGTTTCTTGCGGCGGCGGTCAAGGTACAGCAGCCAGCCGGTGACGAAGAACAGCGGCATGGTCAGGCTGGCGAGGGTGACGATGATCCGGCCCGGCAAGCCGAAGTATTCGCCCACGTGCAGGGCGTAAACGCTCTGCAGCAACTGCGCCTTGAAGGATTTATCGGTGTAGCGGTCGTGGCTTTTCACCTGGCCGGTGGCCGGGTCGAGGACCAGCGTGTTGAACGCGCGCGGGTGCGCGGCATCGTCCAGCAGGTAGAACAGGTTGGCCGGCTGGCCACCCGCCGGTGGCAGGCGAAGGTTGTACATGGCCAGGCCCGGGCCTGCGGCCTCTTTGAGGTTGGCCCAGATGGCGTCGTAGTCGACCACCAGCGGCGGTGCGTTCTTGTCGACCTTCTGTGGCCCGTGGCGGCCACGGCCTTCGCCGCGTTTTTGCTGCTGGCCCGCTGCCGGCGCATCGGCCAGCAGCTTGTTCAGGCCTTCGCGATACCATTCATAGGACCAGAACAGGCCGGTGAGGGCGAACAGCAGGTAGAACAGCAGGCACCAGGTACCGGCCACGGCATGCAGGTCCCAGTTGAAGGCGCGGCCTTTCTTGGCCCACTCGAAGGTCAGCCAGACCCGCCAGTTGAGCGCCTTGCGCGGCCAGCGCAGGTACAGGCCGGAGAGGCAGAAGAAGATCAGCATCAGGGTGCAGGCACCGGTGATCTGCCGGCCGCTGTCGCCCATGGCCAGGAACCTGTGCAGGTTGAGCATCAGGTTGAAGAAGTCCTGCCCGGCCACTTCACCCTTGAGCTCGCCGGTGTACGGGTCGGCATAACGCAGCTCACCACGGCGCTGGCCCGGCGGCGGGGTGAAGAAGATCCGCGCAGCATTGCCTTCGTGCAGGTCCACCCACAGCATCGCGACCTTGTCGCCTCGCGCGGCCTCGACCCGCTGCACCAGTTCGGCGGGCGGCAACACGCCCTCGGGGCGTACTTCGACCTTCAGCACATCGGCATTGAAGGCCCGCAGCAGTTCTTCCTGAAACGACCAGATCGCCCCGGTGATGCCCATCAAGGCCAGCACCAGGCCAGCGGTGATGCCAAAGAACCAGTGCAATTGGAACAGCGTCTTCTTCACCACATCGATCACCTTGTGTAGCTGCCGCAGCCTGCGCGGTGTGCATTATGCCTTGATACGCAAAAGCCCCGCTCAATGAACGGGGCAGGGGTGGGTGTTGTTTACCGGTTGTATGTAGCCTGTGCCGGCCTCTTCGCGGCTAAAGCCGCTCCCACAGGGACACCACGAAACTCGAGGTCAGTGGAATACCTGTGGGAGCGGCTTTAGCCGCGAAAGGGCCGGCACAGGCACAGCCCATTCAACAGATCAACCCAATCCCGACATCAGAAGTGGACGCTGGTGGTCAACAGAGCAGTCCGCCCAGCCGCCTGGTTGGCGAAGTGGGTGGAGAACGCCTTGTCGTAGTACACCTCGTTGGTCAGGTTCTGCACGTTCAGCTGCAGGTCGACGTTCTTGGTCAGCTTGTAGGCGGCCATGGCGTCGTAGCGCACGTAGCTGTCGACCATGGTGGTGTTGGCCACACTGCCGTACACGTCATCCACATAGAACGCGCCACCCCCGACGGTCAGCTTCGGCGTGATCGAGTACGTGGTCCACAGGCTGGCGCTGTTGTTTGGCGTGTTCGGCAGTTGGTTGCCATCGTTGGCCTTGCCCAGCGGGCCGCCATCGATCTGGCGCGCCTGCATGTAGGTGTAGCCGGCAAAGACCTGCCACTTGTCAGTGAGCTTGCCGCTGGCCGACAGCTCGATACCCTGCACGCGGGTTTCGCCGACGTTTTCGTAGGTGGTGGTGTCCACCTGAACGCGGGCGTTTTCCTTCTCGGTGCGGAACAGCGCGGCGGCCAGGGACAGGCGCTGGTCGAGCAGGTCCCACTTGGTGCCGATCTCGTAGTTGGTGGTTTCTTCCGGCTCCATGTCGCTGCTCAGCAGGTTGCCGGCGCGGTCGCTGGTGTTGCCCAGAGGGTTGCCTTCGGTGCCCTCGCCGAGCATCGCGCCGGGTGGCGTCGCGGAGGTGGCGTAGGAGACATAGATGCTGCCGTTTTCGGCCGGTTTCCAGACCAGGCCCAGTTGGCCGGTGATGAACTCGCTGGTATCACGGCCCTTGGAGGCCACGCCCTTGGCGTTGACCACGGTGGCGCCAGCGGCATCGTAGGTGCGGTACTGGGTATCGAAGTGGTCGTAGCGCAGGCCCATGTTCAGCAGCCAGTCAGGCGTCAGCTCCAAGGTGTCGAAGACGTACAGAGCGCGGGTGTTGCTCTTGGTGTCGGTGCCGGCGTAGTTGCGCGAGATCGCGCCATTCCACGGATCATCCGGGTTCGGATTGCTCAACGAGGTGCAGTTGTAGCCGCTGTTGGCGCCGATCAGGCTCGGGTTGCACGTCGAGGCAGTAGAGCCCCCCGTGTTGGTATCAACGGTGTACGACGAACGCTTGCTCTCTTCCCGGCTCAGCTCGATGCCGGTGGAGAAGCTGTTCTTCATCCCGCCCACATAGAACTCACCAAACAGGTCGGTCTGGTTGGTGGTGGTGGCGGTGTTGCCAACGCGGCTGTTGGCGCGGCGCCAGACGCTGCCGTTGTTGACGTTGCCCTTGCTGTCGTCGGGCTGGGTCAGGATGTAGTCCTGCATGCTGTTGCCGTGACGCAGGGTGTTCTTGATGGTCAGCGCGTCGGTCAGGTCGTGCTCGATCGCGAAGGTGGCGATGTCGACGCGGCTCTTGCGGAAGTCGCGGCCGGTGAGGCCATAGAAGTTGTCGCTGTCACCACCATCGTACGGTTTGCTCGGGTGCGCCGAGGTACGGGCGCCGCTACCACCGGTAGGAATGGTGTACGGGATGCCGGAATCCGGCAGGTCGTCGCTTTCCAGGTGGTAGTAGTCGAGGTTGACGCGGGTCGGGGTGCCCAGGCCGAAAGCCAGGGACGGGGCGATGCCCCAGCGGTCGTAGTTGACCTTGTCGCGGCCGGCGACGTTGCTCTCGTGGGTCATCAAATTGAGACGACCGGCCACTGTGTCGCTGAACTGGTAGTTGCCATCGAAGGTGTAGCGTTGGGTCTGGTCACTGCCCCAGGTCCAGGCGCCATCCAGCGAGTTGCCCAGGTGCGCGCGCTTGCTCACCAGGTTGATGGTGCCGCCTGCTGCGCCACGGCCACCGATGGCCGAGTTAGGGCCCTTGGCCACTTCCACCGACTCGATGGCGAAGATCTCGCGGGTTTGCGCGCCGGTATCGCGTACGCCGTCCAGGTAGGTGTCGCCCTGGGCGTCGAAGCCGCGGATGAATGGCCGGTCACCTTGCGGGTTGCCGCCTTCACCGGCACCAAAGGTGATGCCAGGTACCGTGCGCAGGGCGTCCTGCAGGCTGAGGGCGTTGGTGTCCTTGATGACCTGTTGCGGGATCACCGTGACCGAGCGTGGGGTGTCTACCAGCGGCGCGGTGTACTTCTGCGATGAGGCCTTCTCGACCTTGTAGTCGGTGCTGGCTTGTTCGGCCTTGCCGTTGACGCTGGTGGCGTCAAGGGTGACAGCGTTGTTGGCGGCAGGCTCGGCAGCGTAGGCGGTCGAAGCAGTGATGGCGACGCCGATGGCGGTCACGATCAGGCGTGGTGAACTCACAGCAGATGGCACGTAGTGACGCATTGGTAAGGACCTTCCCCAAGGTGATAAGGCGGCGGATCTTAATGTAAGCAATTGTGACTAACAATTGAGAGTCGTTACCATTCGTGAAGAATTTACAATCTTTACAGTTTGCCCTTACGGTTTTCAGTGGCTGAAACGTCTTAAGCGGCGAATGGGGCTTGTAGTATGTAAAAGGGAATCAATATCATTGACGCCTTTACATTTGCCCAGGTGCCGCCGCCATGCTGCTTCACATACCCGGCCTGTTCGATGCCGACGAACTCACGCGTATCCGCGAGGCGCTGGAGCAGGCTGATTGGGCCGATGGCAAGGTCACTGCCGGGTATCAATCGGCCAAGGCCAAGCACAACCTGCAGTTGCCTGAAGGCCACCCGCTGGCGAAGGAGCTGGGCAGCGCGCTGATCGACCGCCTGTGGAACACGCCGCGCTTCATGTCAGCAGCGCTGCCGCACAAGGTGTTTCCACCGCTGATCAACTGCTACCGCGAAGGCGGCAACTTCGGCTTCCACATCGACAATGCATTGCGCCAGCCCAAGGGCAGCCCGGAGCGCGTGCGTACCGACCTGTCCTCGACGCTGTTCCTCAGCGACCCGGACAGCTACGACGGCGGCGAACTGGTGATTCAGGACACTTACGGCGTGCAGCAGGTCAAGTTGGCAGCTGGCGACCTGGTGCTGTACCCCGGCACCAGCCTGCACAAGGTCAACCCGGTGACCCGCGGCCAGCGTTATGCGGCGTTTTTCTGGACGCAGAGCCTGGTGCGCGAGGACAGCCAGCGTGCGCTGCTGTTCGAGATGGACAATGCCATCCAGCAACTCACCGCCGATGTGCCCGATCACCCATCGCTGCTGCAGTTGACGGGGACTTACCACAACCTGCTGCGCCGCTGGGCTGAGGTCTGAACCGTGTCATACCCGTTGCGTCGTGAAGAAGTGGTGGATGTTGCAGGGCTCAAGGCCATGCTCGAAGACAGCCCCGGCAAGGCGGCCCAGGCGATCCTGGCAGCAGCGGGGGAGGGGGTGGTTGAGGCGCAGTTGCTGCTGGGGCAGATTCTGCTCGATGGGCGCGGTATCGAGCAGGATGTAGACCTGGCTCGGCGCTGGTTCGCCATTGCCACGGAGGGAGGCAGTGTCATGGCCTGCAACATGCTGGGGCGCTGCCTGGAGCATGGTTGGGGCGGTGAAGCCAGCCTGACGCAGGCGGCCATTCACTATGCCCGGGCGGCAGACGCCGGGCTGGACTGGGGCCTTTACAATCTGGGCAACCTACTGGCCACCGGGCGCGGGGTGCCGGCCAATCAGGCCCAGGCCTTGGTCTGTTACGAGAAGGCCGCGCAGTTGGGGCATGCCAAGTCGATGAACCTGTACGGGCGTTACCTGGAGCAGGGCATTGCCACGGCGGCAAGCCCGGCGCGGGCGGTGCGCTGGTATCGGCGTTCGGCCGAGGCGGGGGACTTTCGCGGGATGTTCAGTTTGGCGATGGTGCTGGTCGAGCGGGGGCAACTGACTGAAGCCGGGCCTTGGCTGGAGCGGGCGCGGGTTGAGGGGAATGTGAATTTCTTGCGCAGTGCGGTGGCTACATTGCGTGGGGCTGGGCCGTTGCTGGCGGGGTATGCAGCAGGGTATGCCGAGGAACTCGAACAGCGCGGGGAATGATGTCTAGACTGCTGGCCTCTTCGCGGGGCAAGCCCGCTCCCACAAGTTATCTGTTGCCTGTGGCACATCAGGGGCCTGTGGGAGCGGGCTTGCCCCGCGAAGAGGCCGGCACTGACGCACACATGAAAACGGGGCCTTGCGGCCCCGTTGTTCATTACAGGTAGTAGGCCTTCAGCGGCGGGAAGCCGTTGAATTCCACCGCGCTGTAGCTGGTGGTGTAGGCACCGGTCGACAGCCAGTACAGGCGGTCACCGATCGCCAGGTTCAGCGGCAGGCCGTACTTGTAGTGCTCGTACATGATGTCGGCGCTGTCGCACGTCGGGCCGGCGATGACCACTTCTTCCATCTCGCCTTTCTTCTCGGTCCAGATCGGGAACTTGATGGACTCGTCCATGGTTTCGATCAGGCCCGAGAACTTGCCCACGTCGGTGTACACCCAGCGCTCGACCGCGGTGCGCGACTTGCGCGCCACCAGCACCACTTCGCTGACCAGGATGCCGGCGTTGGCGATCAGCGAACGGCCTGGCTCGAGGATGATTTCCGGCAGGTCGTCACCGAAGTCTTCCTTCAGGAAGCGGATGATTTCTTCGGCGTAGGTTTCGAGGCTGTTGGTACGGGTGATGTAGTTGGCCGGGAAGCCGCCACCCATGTTGATCAGCTTCAGTTCGATGCCGTCTTCTTCTTTCAGGCGTTCGAAGATCACCTTGACCTTGGCGATGGCAGCGTCCCAGACGCTGATGTCGCGCTGCTGCGATCCCACGTGGAAGGAAATGCCGTAGGGCACCAGGCCCAGGTCGCGGGCGAGGATCAGCAGGTCCATGGCCATGTCGGTCTGGCAGCCGAATTTGCGCGACAGCGGCCAGTCGGCAGTGGTCGAGCCTTCGGTGAGGATACGCACGTAAACCTTGGAGCCCGGTGCGGCCTTGGCGATGTTGCGCAGGTCGGCTTCCGAGTCGGTGGCATACAGGCGCACGCCCTTCTCGTAGAAGTAGCGGATGTCCTTGGACTTCTTGATGGTGTTGCCGTAGCTGATGCGGTCGGCGCTGACGCCACGGTCCATCACTTTGTCCAGCTCGTAGATCGAGGCGATGTCGAAGCTCGAACCTTTTTCTTTGAGCAGGTCGATGATCTCGACCGCCGGGTTGGCCTTGACCGCGTAGTAGACCTTGGCGAATTCGAAACCGGCGCGCAGGTCGTCATAGGCCTGGCTGATCATCTGGGTATCGATGAGTACGAACGGGGTTTCCTGCTTGTCGGCGAACGCCTTCATTTTCTGGAAGGTGTCACGCGCGAAATAGTCTTCGACCTGGATCGACATGCTCAGGGACTCCATGGGCAAACTGAAAAGATAAGTGGCTGCAAACTGAACGTCCTCCGTATCCCCACTTTGGTTCGCCTACTCAGTACTTGAGCCGGATGGATCGTTTCCAGCATGGACGTTCGGCGCGCACTTTAGGGCGTGAAGAATGCAAGATCAACAGGCAATCCGGGCGTGTTCGTCGCGGATCGACGACCTGCCATTTGAATAACCGACTCATGTGACCGGCAGATGTTCCCCTGGGGTTCGCAAGCGTAAAAAATTGTGGAATAGACCGTGTTGTCCCTTTCGCGGGTAAACCCGCTCCCACAGGGATTACGCTATTCCTGTGGGAGCGGGTTTACCCGCGAAGGGGCCGGTGGTGTTCATATTTATGGCCACGATTTGCTGGCACTTCCGTCCAGGAAATCCGCAAAAATTTTTTGTTACCGACTGGCGGATTTGCCGGTTTTGATGAGAAACATTACTATTCGCACCCTTGTCTGCCTCCCTGACGACCCCCACCGTGTCCGCACACAAAGGCTTCCTCGACCACTACCATGAGCTGATCGGCACCTGGACGCGCAAGCTGCGCAGTCGCCAGCAGGCCGAGGACCTCACGCACGATGCCTTCGTCAGGGTTCTGGAGAACCCCCGCGAGCAGGTCGAGCAGCCACGCGCTTACCTGCACCAGACGGCGCGCAACATTGCCGTGGATGGTTTTCGCCGCGAGGACCGGCGCCAGGCGCTGGAAGTGTTCGATGAAAGCAGCACAAGCAGCAGCGGCGACCCCGAAGCCTATGTGCACGCCCTGGAGCTGGCCGACAGCGTCGAACGGGCGCTGGCCGAATTGCCCCTCAACTGCCGCCGGGTGTTCATCTGGCAGAAGCTCGAAGGCCTGACCCAGGCCGAGATCGCTCAGCGCATGGGCTTGAGCAAGAACATGGTCGAAAAGTATATGATCCGCACGCTCCGACACCTGCGTGAACACCTGGATGTGTCGGGATGATGAGTCAGGAGACCTCGATGAAACAGCACGGCACCGACACCGTCCGCGAGCAGGCGGCCGAATGGTTCGCCCGCGTGCAGGACGCGCCGCGGGATGCCGAGCTGCAGGCGCGCTTGCACACCTGGTTGGCAGTGGACCCGCGCCATCGCGATGAATTCGAGCAGCTTGCCAGCCTGTGGCGCGCCGCCGACTTCATTCCACGCCAGCGCCTCGAGGCGCTGTGCCAAGCAGAGCCCGTGCATCAACTGCCACGGCGGCGCCTGGTACGCCAGGCACTGGCGGCCGGGGTGGCGGTGGTTGCCCTGGGGGTGGCCTGGAGTGGCTGGCAGTACCAGCGCCTCAACCACCAGGGCCAGCTGCAGACCGCCTTTGCCGAACGTCGGCAGGTCGAGTTGCCGGATGGATCGCAACTGACGCTGAACGGCGGCACGCAACTGCAGGTCGATTTCAGCGCCGGGCGTCGGCACATCCAGCTGAATGCCGGCGAAGCGATGTTCATCGTGGCCCACGACAGCAGCCGGCCGTTTGTGGTCGACACCGCCCAAGGCAGCGTGACCGTCACCGGCACCCGCTTCGATGTGCGCCTGGACCCGGCCGCCACCCGCGTGGCGGTGGAGCAGGGTTCGGTGCGTGTGCAGGGCAAGGATGCCTCGCAGGCGCAACTGACGGCCGGCCTGGGCGCGCATATAGATGCTCAAGGCAAGGTGACGCCTCCCTACGCGGTCAATGCCGCCGCGCTCACCGCCTGGCGCCAGGGCAAGCTGGTGTTCGACAACGCCACCCTGGCCGAGGTGGTGGCCGAAGTGTCGCGCTACCGCACTGAGCCGCTGCGCGTTGCCCCCGGCAAGGTGGCGCAGTTGCGCCTGTCTAGCACCTTCAGCAGCGACGACACCGATGCCTTGTTGCGCGCCTTGCCGAGCATTCTGCCGGTGGCCATCAAAGCCCATGAAGACGGTTCTCGCGAAATAATCGCGAAATAGATTCAGGTTTTTTTCAGCCCGTTCGTCTTCCTCGCCAGCTGCAACTGCCAAGCATTTCCATTTGCATGCGGTTGGCGTTTATCCCGAACTTCAGGATGTCTTGACGACGTGAACAACAACAAGCCTTTCCCACGCGTGCGCGCCCTGGCGCTGGCCCTTGCGGTCAGTGCCGTGGCCGTCAACAGCCAGGCCGAGCAGGCCGGCACTGCCATTCAGATCCAGGCGCAACCGCTGGCTTCGGCGCTAAGCCAGCTGGGCCAGCAAACCAACCTGCAGCTGTTCTACAGCCCGGAACTCGTGGCCGGTAAACAGGCCCCGGCAGTGTCCGGCAACCTGGCGCCGGTGCAGGCGCTGCAACAGTTGCTGCAAGGCAGCGGGCTGACGTTCGAGGTGTCGCAGGACACCGTGGTGGTCAAGCCACTGCCCACCACGCTCGACCTGGGCAGCGGTAGCCTGGAGCTGGCGCCCACCGACATCAAGGTTGTCGGCGACTGGCTGGGCGATGCTGACCAGGCCGTGGTCCAGAACCACCCAGGCGCGCGCACCGTGGTGCGGCGTGAGGCCATGGTGGAGAAGGGCGCGATGAACGTGCGTGACGTGCTGCGCGGTATCCCTGGCGTACAGGTGCAGGATTCCAATGGCACCGGTGGCAGCGACCTTTCACTGAACGTTGGCGTGCGCGGCCTGACCTCGCGTTTGTCACCACGCTCGACCGTGTTGATCGATGGCATCCCGGCTGCCTTCGCCCCCTATGGCCAGCCGCAGTTGTCGATGGCGCCGATCTCTTCGGGCAACCTCGACAGCATCGACGTGGTCCGCGGTGCCGGCTCTGTGCGCTATGGCCCGCAGAACGTCGGTGGGGTGATCAACTTCGTCACCCGGGCAATCCCGGAGCAGGCCTCGGCGCAACTTTCCACCACCCTGGAAACCTCGCAGCACGGCGGCTGGAAGCACACCGAATCGGCCTTCGTCGGCGGCACCGCCGACAACGGCATGGGCGTTGCGCTGTTGTACACCGGGGTGAACGGCAACGGCTACCGCGAGAGCAACAACGGCAACGACATCGACGACGTCATCCTCAAGACCCACTGGGCGCCGACCGACGTCGACGAGTTCTGGCTCAACTTCCACTACTACGATGGCCGTGCCGACATGCCCGGTGGCCTGACCCAGGCTCAGTACGACAGCAACCCGTACCAGTCGCTGCGTGACTACGACTACTTTGCCGGCCGGCGCAAGGACGTGTCGTTCAAGTGGCAGCGCCAGCTCGACGACGCCACCCAGTTCGAAGTGCTGACCTACTACACCGACAGTTTTCGCGGCAGTGCCATCGCCTCGCGTGACATGAAGACCCTGTCCTCGTACCCGCGCAACTACCACACCTTCGCCATCGAGCCGCGGGTGTCGCGGATCTTCTTCGCCGGCCCGACCACCCAGGAAGTCAGTGTTGGTTATCGCTACCTGAAAGAAGCCATGCGCGAGCAGTCGACCCGCCTGGCGCTGATCGACAACGTACCGACGTCGACCCCGACCTCCGATGGCCACGTGTTCCAGGACCGCAGCGGCGGCACCGAAGCCAGCGCCTACTACATCGATGACAAGATCGACGTTGGCAACTGGACCATCACCCCGGGCGTGCGTTTCGAGCACATCAACACCGACTGGCGCGACCGCCCGGTGCTGGACGCCAACAACCGCCCGGTGGCGGAGAAAAAGCGCAGCATCACCAGCAACGAGCCGCTGCCGGCGCTGAGTGTGATGTACCACCTCTCCGATGCCTGGAAGGTGTTCGCCAACTACGAGACCTCGTTCGGCAGCCTGCAGTACTTCCAGCTGGGCCAAGGCGGCACCGGCAACAGCACGGCCAATGGCCTGGAACCGGAAAAGGCCAAGACCTACGAGGTCGGGACGCGTTATGACAATGGCGGCTTCGCCGGTGAGCTGACAGCGTTCTACATCGACTTCGATGACGAGCTGCAGTACATCAGCAACGATGTCGGTTGGACCAACCTGGGCGCCACCAAGCACCAAGGGATCGAGGCGTCGGTGCGCTATGACCTGGCCGGGCTGGATGCACGGCTGGAGGGGCTGTCGGTCAATGGCGGCTATACCTATACCCGCGCGACCTACGAGGGGGAGATTCCTGGCTTCAAGGGCCGTGATCTGCCGTTCTATTCACGCCAGGTGGCCACTGCCGGCGTGCGTTACGCGGTCAACCACTGGACCTGGAACCTGGACGCTTACGCCCAATCCAAGCAGCGCGCGCCGGGTACCGGTATCAATGCCGATGGCAGCTTCAATGGCGACTACATCACCGAGCCGAGCGCCGATGGGCAGTATGGCGACATTCCGGGCTACGTGACCTGGCATGCCCGCGGTGGGTACGACTTCGGGCCGAAGCTGTCCAACCTGACGCTGGCGGCGGGGGTGAAGAACCTGTTCGACAAGCAGTACTTCACCCGCTCCAGCGATAACAATGCCAACCCAGGCCTGCTCCTGCAGGTCGAGGCCGGCAGCGCGGGCAAGCAATACGGGCAACAAGCCCTTGCACAGGTCGCCAAGCAGGGTCAGGATCGCCAGCTTGCGGCCTGCCAGGCGAAGCATG